>LUZO01000143.1 GCA_001603685.1 Bacteroidales bacterium Bact_23 | reverse complement strand
ATTTTAGGCCTGATTTTTGGAATTTACCTAGAATTATAAGATTAAAAATGACAAAACTGTTTACCGTCAGATTCCGTTATCTCTTTCCGAAGTACGGACAATCTGATTTAAAAGCGTATTTTTATTCATCCTTTTCCCGGGAAGAAACTAATGGAAGCTGCCGGATCTTCATCTCAGTACCATTTATCAGATAATCACGAAAGTCAGCGTATGAGTCCACTTGAGTTGTTAAAGAAATATTTCGGATACAGTGAGTTCCGCCTGAATCAGGAGGCTGTGATAGAAGCCACCCTCGCGGGCAGTGATTCGCTGGTGATTATGCCTACCGGCGGCGGCAAATCAATCTGCTACCAGATTCCGGCACTGATGTCGGATGGCGTTACCATAGTGGTTTCACCGCTTATCGCCCTGATGAAGGACCAGGTTGACGGGCTGAAGAACAACGGCATAGCGGCGGAGTTTCTGAATTCATCGCAATCATCCTCTGAACAGAACTATGTGATTGACCGGCTAAGAAGCAACAAACTGAAACTCTGCTATGTCGCCCCTGAAAGAATTGCTGCCGAAAATGCCCTGAAGAACCTGCTGGGCGATACCAGGGTATCGCTGTTTGCCATTGATGAGGCACACTGCATCTCGCACTGGGGGCACGATTTTCGCCCAGATTACCTGGCTTTGGGCGCTCTGAAGGAGCAATTTCCCGGCATTCCGGTTATGGCGCTTACAGCCAGCGCCGATGAGGTAACCCGGAACGACATTGTCAAACAACTGAAGCTTTCGGAAGAAAAGCGGTATATCTCCTCATTCAACCGCGCCAATATCTGGTACTTTGTCCGGGAAAAATATACCATGGATGATTTTCTGCCTTCGTATCTCAACAAGCATCGCGATGGTTCGGGAATCATCTATTGCCTGTCGCGGAAATCAACCGAAGATCTGTCCGAAAGGCTCAGGAGCATGGGTTACCTTGCTGAATGTTACCATGCAGGCCTTCCAAGGGAAACAAGGCATAAGGTTCAGGAGGATTTTATCCACGACCGTATCCGCATTATCGTGGCAACCATAGCCTTCGGTATGGGAATCGACAAACCCGATGTACGGTATGTGATTCATACCGATATGCCTAAAAACATTGAAAGCTACTATCAGGAAACCGGGCGGGCGGGTCGCGACGGGCTACGGGCCGATGCCATCCTCTTTTACAGCCGCGGCGACCTGGCAAAGCTCAGGTTCTTCATCGACAATGGCGAAGATCCGGCCTTCCGTCAGATTATGTACCGGAAACTCGACCGGATGTCGAATTTTGCGGAAGCCCGCAGGTGCCGCCGCCAGATGTTGATGAATTATTTCAACGAACAGCACCGCGGGATGTGCAACTCATGCGATTTCTGCCTGAACAGCTATACCACTTTCGACGGAACCATTCCGGCCCAGAAAGCCCTCTCGGCTGTGGCCCGCCTGGAACAGCGGTTCGGTATAAAAACCACCATCGAATACCTGAGAGGCTCCGACAGTCAGAAATTTACCGCGGAACAGAAAGCACAGAAAACCTGGGGAGTGGGCAAAGAGCTCAGCGAACAGGAATGGATGGGGGTATTCAACCAGCTTTTATCGCAGGAATTACTGGATATTACTACCGACAAGTATCCGGTTCTCAGACTTAACGAGCACAGTTTTAAGGTATTAAAAGGATTGCTGCCGGTTCAGCTGCTGAAAACACAGGAGCCTGAAAAAGAGAGAGAAAGCGCTGACAGGTTCCATCCCCATATGACCGATCTGTTCAAAAACCTGAAGTATATCCGCCTGCTGATTGCCGATTCGGAAGGAATACCGCCGTATATGGTTCTGGGCGATGCAAGCCTGCTGGAACTTAGCACCTATTTGCCAGCTACCCTGGAGGATCTTTCTCAGATTTCCGGCTTCAGCGAAAACAAAATAAGAAAGTACGGCAGCGAATTCCTGAGTGTGGTAACTGATTACTGCAAGGCCCACAACCTGTCAAGCCGGATGTCCCGGAAAATGCACAAGAGCCCGGCAAAGTCGGGGAAAAGGGAGGCTACTGCCAAACCTAAAGCAGTAAAAGTCAGGACAGGAACGGCCAGCCTGGAGTTATTCAGACAGGGAAAATCAATTCCCGAAATCGCTGCGGAGCGGCAACTGACTGTTCAAACCATATACAGTCACCTGATCGGTTTTCTGGCAAGCGGCGAAATCAGGCTTTCGGAACTGATGGATGTTTCAAAGGTTCCGGCCATAACACAGGCAGCCAGGGAGCATGGAATCGTTTCACTGAAGAAAATCAAGGATGCGCTGGGCGATGGCTATGAGTATTACGAAATCAGGGCGGTGATTGAGGCAGAGGTGGGAAGTGGGAAGTAAGAGGTAGGAAGTAAGAGGTAGGAGGTAAGAGGTAGGAGGTAAGAGGAAAAGATTTAAATCCAAATTTATAGTTTCTAATTGTCTGTAGATTAACATAATAGATAAAAACAATGAAATATAAAAAAGAAGTATTTTGTGCTTTTTAGTGCCTTCCGTATGCACGGGATCTTCGATTAGTGTTTTAGTGGCAAAAAAAGAGTAGCCATAGAAACACGAAAGCACGGAATCCCACAAAAAAGATGGATGCCTTTTGTGCTTTTTCGTGCATTAGTGATTTAGTGGCAAAAAAAAATCGTTTTTATCTGCAAACGATAATGCCGCTCCTACGGAGCTTGACTTTCTGACGGGATTTTTTAAATCGGAAATCAAATCCGCCGAGGCGGACGGAAATAAAAAGTCCCGGAGGGACGACCTTTTCGTCTGCAAATCAAATAATCACTTTTAAGGAGCTTTCCATATTTCAATGAAGCGACCTTTTTACTGCCACGGAAACACGGAAACACAGAATTCCACTAAAGAGAAGGAAACTTTTGTGCATTTTAGTGCTTTTGTGTCTTAGTGGCAAAAAAAAGTTCCCACGGAAACATAATTATTCAAAAAAGAAAAACGGAGCTGCCCTAAAACCCGGCAACCCCGTTCAATCAGTAATTTGTAGTAATTAAGGCATCAAAGCCCGGTAATTAAGCTTTCAGTACGCCAAGTTCCTTACCTACCTTAGTGAAGGCAGCAATACATTTATCAAGGTGCTCACGCTCGTGAGCGGCTGAAATCTGAACGCGGATACGGGCCTGTCCCTTGGGAACCACCGGATAGTAGAATCCAATAACATAGATGCCTTCGTCGAGCAGTTTTGCAGCCATCTCCTGGCTCAGTTTTGCATCGTAAAGCATTACGGCACAAATGGCGCTCCTGGTGGGTTTAATGTCGAAGCCGGCAGCCACCATCTTCTCAAGGAAATAAGCGGTATTTTCATGCAGCTTATCCTGAAGTTCGTTGGTTTCGGCCATCATATCAAACATTTTGATACCGGCGGCAACAACTGCGGGAGGCAGTGAGTTTGAGAAGAGGTACGGGCGTGAGCGCTGACGCAGCAGTTCGATAATCTCCTTTTTACCGGTGGTAAATCCGCCGATGGCACCGCCAAAAGCTTTACCCAGCGTACCGGTGATAATTTCAATCTTTCCGCGGATATTGAAAAGTTCCGTAACTCCGCGTCCGGTTTCGCCAACTACGCCGGCAGAGTGACATTCGTCAACCATAACCAGTGCATCGTATTTCTCGGCCAGTTCGTGGATTTTGTCCATGGGAGCCACATTACCGTCCATCGAGAAAACGCCGTCGGTAACGATAATTCTGAAGCGCTGTGCCTGAGCCTTTTTCAGCTGCTCTTCCAGGTCGGCCATATCGGCATTGGCATAACGGTAGCGCTGTGCCTTGCTCAGCCTTACTCCGTCAATAATTGAAGCGTGGTTGAGGGCATCGGAGATGATGGCATCCTCTTCGGTAAGCAGGGGCTCAAAAATACCGCCGTTTGCATCGAAGCAGGCAGCATACAGAATGGTATCCTCGGTGCCGAAGAACTCAGCAATCTTTGCTTCAAGCTGTTTGTGTAAATCCTGGGTGCCGCAGATAAAGCGAACCGATGAAAGTCCGTATCCGTGCGAATCGAGGGCCTGCTTGGCAGCAGCAATCAGTTTGGGGTTGTTCGAAAGCCCCAGATAGTTGTTGGCACAGAAATTCAGCACTTCCGCACCGGTGTTAACCTTAATCTCAGCTCCCTGAGGAGAGGTGATAATCCTTTCGTTTTTGTAAAGTCCGGCTTCGCGGATGTCGGCCAGCTCTTTCTGCAAATGGGCCTGTAAACGATTGTACATAGCGTAATATTTAAAATTGGTTTGAAAGATTTTCCTGTAAATGGTCGCACAAAGATATTACTTTTGAACATCAGGCATAGCCATTTTCTAAATATTTAATCATGATTTTCAGCTTGTTTATAATCTGTCTAAACTCATTGAAAAGCAAGAGTATAAAAGTGATGCAAAGTTTTTTGATTTTCTAATTTATTGTACATTTGCCCCACTTTTTGTTACCGGATTAACAAACAAATTAAACATATACCAACCATGAAAAACATTTTGGTTATTGGCTCAGTAGGCCAGATCGGATCAGAACTCACCCTTGAACTTCGCAAAAGATATGGTAACAGCAATGTAGTTGCCGGATACCGTTCAACCTTACCCACCGGCGAACTGCTGGAATCGGGTCCCGCCGAAGTGGTTGACGCCACCAATGCCCAGCAGATTGCTGATGTGGTTAAGAAATACAAAATCGACACCATCTATAACCTGGCTGCCATTCTTTCGGCCGTTGGCGAAAGCAAACCCCAGGTTGCCTGGAACATCGGAATCGGCGGACTAATGAACTGCCTGGAAGTAGCCCGTGAATATGGCTGCGCCGTTTCAACCCCCAGCTCAATCGGTGCATTTGGCGGCGGTACTCCCCTCGACAACACCCCTCAGGATACCATTATGCGTCCGCAGACCATGTACGGCGTTTCAAAGGTTTCCGGTGAGCTGCTGAGCGATTACTATTTCAAACGCTTTGGCGTGGATACCCGTTCGGTTCGTTACCCGGGAATCATCTCCAATGTTACCCTGCCCGGCGGCGGTACCACCGATTACGCCGTGGAAATTTATTATGAGGCCATCAAACACAAAAAGTTCACCTGTCCGCTTGGCGCCGGCACCTTCCTCGATATGATGTACATGCCCGATGCCATCGAAGCCGCCATCAACCTGATGGAAGCCGATCCTTCAAAGCTGAAACACAGGAACTCCTTCAACATCACCGCCATGAGCTTTGATCCTGAGATCATTGCCAACGAAATCAAAAAGCATATGCCTGATTTTGTCATGAGCTATGATGTGGATCCGGTGAAACAGGCCATCGCCAACTCATGGCCCAACAGCATGGACGACAGCTGCGCCCGCGAAGAGTGGGGCTGGAATCCGAAATGGAACCTCAGCGCCATGACCGAGGATATGCTGAAGGTAATTGGCGAAAAACACGCGAAAGGACTGATCTGATTGTAGTTCCGCCAACGGCGGATGCAGATTTTGGAATTTGGAGCGGGATGGTTCGGCAAGGCTAACCATCCCGCTCCGTTATTTTAAAAATGGGTTATCCATCTAAAAAGTCTGCAGGTTCCTCCGAATACCGTGATGGAAGAGATACCTTTTGAAAAAAGGTACAGTCCTGGTGATTTCACCTGCCGAAAATTTCCAATCCGCCCTTTTCAGTCGTATTAGACTATTTTAAAGTAATTTTGTAGCCGGGTTCAATATTTTACAGGACCCGGAATCTTTATATTCATCATATCATGCAAATAGCCGCCCTTGTATCCGGCGGAGTTGACAGCTCCGTTATGCTTCACCTGCTGAAAGAGCAGGGTTATGAGCCTGTGATTTTCTACATCCTTATCGGGATGAAGGACAAGGAAGGCTTTCTGGATTGCCCTTCGGAAGAGGATATTGAAATCACTACCTGGCTCTCAAAAAAATATGGCCTGAAAATGGAAGTGGTAACCCTTCAGGAAGAGTACTGGGACAGTGTGGTGGCCTATACCCTTGATTCGGTGAAAAAAGGGCTGACCCCCAATCCCGATGTGATGTGTAACCGCATGATCAAGTTCGGAACCTTCAACGATAAATACGGAAAGGATTTCGATGCGATTGCCACGGGGCATTATGCCTCAACCCGGTTCAGGGATGGCATCAAATATCTGACAACGGCAAAGGATAAGTTTAAGGATCAGACCGATTTTCTGGCCCAGATCACCTATGCCCAGCTTGAAAAGCTGATGTTTCCTGTCGGTAATCTGCACAAATCCGAAGTAAGGGAGATTGCCGGTAATCTGAAACTCCCCAGTGCCGGCCGAAAAGACAGCCAGGGCATCTGTTTCCTCGGGAAGGTGAACTACAACGATTTTCTTCGCAGATATGTGGGAGAAAAGGAAGGTAATATTGTAGAGCTGGAAACCGGGAAGATTCTGGGCAGGCATAAAGGTTATTGGTTCCACACCATCGGGCAGCGCAAGGGGCTGGGACTCAGCCAGGGCCCCTGGTTTGTGGTAAAAAAGGATACGGACGAAAACATCATTTATGTTTCGAACGGCTACGATCCGCTGACCCAGTATTGCAGCAGCATCAGGCTGAAAGGATTTCATTTTATTTCGGGAAATCCCTGGAATGATTTGAGTCGACCGGCGGAAATTACCTTCAAAATCCGACATACGCCCGAGTTTAACAAAGGCAGGCTGATTTTTACCGGAGATGGTGCCGTTATTGAATCGGAAGTTCCCGTTTCGGGAGTAGCCGCCGGACAGTTTGGCGTGGTTTACGATGCCGCGGGCGAACTCTGCTACGGCAGCGGGGAAATTGACTGGCAGTAGTCTGTTCCGGCAGCATAATTAAAGTCCGGGTAACCGCCGGAATAAATTTGGGAAAAACCCATCAACACCATGAGCATCAGGAAAGGCATATTGTTTCTGTTATTGCTGGTTTTAACCGGCCTGCCGCCGTTCCGGGCAGCCGCACAGAGCAGTCTGGAAACATATCTTGAAGCCATCCGCCGGCTCCCTGCTGAATCCATGATCCGCACCCTGAGCATCAATGCCTACGAAAAGCGCATCGATAATCCGGAAGAGGCCATCAGGCTTTCGCTGGAAGCACTGAGTTTGTCGAAAGAAGCGGAATATACCGAAGGGCTTATTTTCAACCACCGTATGCTTGGAAACCTGTACTATCAGATGCACCAATTCGAAGAAGCCATCGACAACTACGACCAGTGCATCCATTATGCCAGGCCGGCAATGGATTCGGTATTGCTCCGCGAATGCTACCTGAATGAGGGTACCATATTCTTTAACAGAGGCCTCAACAACCGTGCCCTGGAATACTTCCTGCTTGCGGTTGATTATTCGGGTAACCGCGATAAAGAGAAGGAATACAATAACATAGGCGCCGTTTTTTACAATGAGGGGGAATACGAAGAGGCAAACAATTATTACACCAGAGCGCTTGAAATTCTGAAAGCCAAAGGGGAAACCTACGGAATACTGGTTGCCTACCTGAATATCGGTGATGTGTTCAGAATGCTCGAGAAATATGATGTGGCGCTGGTTTATTATCAGGATGTGCTTGCAGGCAATGATTCGCTGAAAATCCCCAGCCTTTCGGTAATTGGCCTTACCAGAATAGGCCTGATAAAATCGCAGCTAAATGAGGTTGACAGCGCAATGATCTACTTTACCCGGGCGCTCCGCATTGCCGAAGAAGAAAACGACCGCCTGGAGATGGCGCGAAGCCTTTATCTGATCGGAGAAACCCTGTTCAATAAGGAGAAGTTCAGCCAGGCAAAGGATTACCTGGTAAGATCGCTCGGAATAGCCGAAGAGCTGGAACTCTACAGCGAAATGAGCGGATCGGCAAATCTGCTGCAGAAAATATCTGAACGGAACGGAGACTATAAATCAGCTTACCTTTATGCCAACCTGCACAAACAGGCATCGGACAGTATGCTCAGCAATGAGGCCAAAGGCCAGGTACTGAACCTGATGTTCGACCATAAAATAAAGCTACAGGAGCTGGAAAGGCAAAAACAGCTTGAACAGGAGAAAAACGAACGAAGGAAGAACTATTTCAAGCTTTATCTGGTCATCTTCGTTCTGATACTGATTGCGCTTATTGCCACCATGCTGGTAATCCGTTCATCGCAGCGGATAAGAATTGACCGGATTGAGAAGGAGAAGGCCGAACTTCAGATGATTAATGTGCAGAAAGATCTGGAGCTCAGAAACTATGAGATTGTCGGTAAGGTGCTTACCATCTCCGGAAAGAATGAACTGATTGACTCAACGGCAAAACAGCTCAGCGACTTCGCCGCGTCACTTTCGCAAAACAAACGGGCGGAACTGAACAACATAATCAGGGATATCAAGGCAAAGGAGGTGAAAAATCAGTGGGAGGAGTTCTACTATTACTTCTCGCAGGTTTATTCGCAGTTTTACGAGAAACTGGAGCAGGATTTCCCCAACCTTACGCTGAACGAAAAACGCCTGTGTGCCTTCCTGAAACTGAATATGACCACCAAAGATATAGCAGCACTCACCTATCTGAATTTCAAGAGTATAGAGGTTGCGCGCACCCGCCTGAGGAAAAAGCTGAATCTGACTAACAGTAACCTGAGTTTTCAGGAGTTCTTCAGCAAATACAATTAATACCGGCTGGAATAATATAATTCGTTAATGCCGGTGGTTAAAATATTCAGAACAATTTTCGCTCTGCTCAATTGTTCTGTTATATTTTCCCAATCGGTATAAGCTACCTCTCACAGAAAATTTGTGTTGCCGCAATATGGCGGCTTTCCGGGAAACCCGGCCGTTACTAACTATATCAAAGCAAAAAAGTTCCGGACAAATCAGGCATCATTCATTTGTTTCTTCTGAAGGATTTTTGACCAACACTCTTTCTATTTTTGTTCGTGGTTTAAAGTCAGAGATTTCAGCGGTTTCACCTACAGCACTCAAAGCTTCATATCCCCCGACAGCGCTTTCATAATCTAAAATGAATCTCAGGGTCGGATATTTGTCAACACTAACCTGAATGGCATTGCCATCTTCTTCAATCCAGCCAATGGATATGGTTATTTTGCCAAATGCCTTTTTCATCTCCTCCAGAGTAGAGCCGACGCCAATGCCCTCCGCTGTTTTATATTTATCGGAGTATACCATCAGGTAATTGATTTTGTCGTTCCAGTACCATCCGCAGCAATTATCGGAGGTGATAAAAAACAGATCCCTGTTCTTTTTGTGTTTATTGGCAAATTTTACGTCGTCGGGAAATTCGCCTCCTTCAAAAAGTACAGCGCCGATGGTCATATCGGGTTCATTAATAAAATCATAGCCGTCGGGGATATAACCCAGTGTAATTCCCCCGTCGCAGCAGGCATCAACACAAATGCCATATCCCTGAGTTGCAGCGTAGTCATACTCATTAACCGCAATATCCTGCCAGGAAAGGCCAATTTCAAAATATCCGGCTGAGCTGTTGGTAATCAAAAACTTAGTGTCCACATTATCCATGTCATCTGCCTCTTCAGCAGCAACTTCCGATTCGGCTTGCTCTCCCTCCGTTTCACGATTTCCCATCATATTCGACCCGCAACCAAACATGAATAATCCTAAAACAGCAATCAGTAATGACTTTTTTGTGTTCATAGTTGAGTTGTTTAATGTTTATATTCTGAACAAAACCTAAATTATTACTTTATAATCTTGATTGTCAATTTTATACAGAAGCAAGCTGATAATATCCTTTACTTCTTTCCCAATTCAGGATTTCCTGACTGTTTATTCAGGTATTATTCACCGTTCTGCTAAAGTCAGCGCCCTGTAAGTGATTCAATATAACGCAGTAAAAATACAAAAATACTTTTTTGCAATATGAAAATGTTAAGTTGTTGTCACCTGATAATAACGGTTCAATGATTGATTTCAACTTTCTCATCGCACTGCTACCGGGTAATGATTTCATTTGCGTAATGGCAACTTTATTGAGCTGAATTAATCTTTCAGTTTGGGGCAGTTTTTGACGGATAAGCAATGCGTTGATACTTTCCATATTACTCAAAACCACAATCTGTTCCAATGTAGCATCAGGGGCGACGCATTAAAAAAATATTTATTTTTAGTACAAATAAATTGTATAAAATATTGATATACAGCACATTAAG
>LUZO01000142.1 GCA_001603685.1 Bacteroidales bacterium Bact_23 | reverse complement strand
TTCCTCCTCACATATTTCAGGAAAGGTAAAACATTATCTTTGTACCCTATAATAATAAGGTATAAATGATTGATCTTCCTCCGTTGGCTGAGCAGCTACGCCCTGTTGATTTTTCTGATTATGCCGGTCAGCAGCATCTTGTTGGCCCGGATGGCATTTTGCGGAAGGCTGTGGAATCGGGCGCTCTCCCTTCGATGATTTTCTGGGGGCCGCCGGGTGTTGGGAAAACCACCCTGGCTTCCATCATTTCGCGAAAGCTGAACAGGCCATTTTTTACCCTCAGCGCCATCAATTCCGGAGTTAAGGATGTAAGGGAGGTGATCGAGAATGCTAAAAACTCAGGTAGAAATGCCATTTTGTTTATTGATGAGATTCACCGCTTCAGCAAGTCGCAGCAGGATTCACTGCTTGGTGCGGTGGAGAAAGGCATCATTACGCTGATTGGCGCCACCACCGAGAATCCCTCGTTTGAAGTCATCTCTCCCCTCCTTTCGCGGTGTCAGGTTTATATCCTGAAGCCGCTGGATGAAACCGATCTGCGGGGAATTATTTCCAAAGCGCTGATTAAGATCAGGGAGGTTTCCGGCCTCGAAATCAAGATACTGGAAGATGATGCACTTCTCAGAATATCGGGCGGCGATGCCCGGAAGCTGCTGAATGCGCTTGAAATCGTTGTTGCCCTGCAGAAACCAGGTACCGGTTATGTGGAAATTGACAACAAAACCACCCTTGAAATCATACAGCAAAACATTGCCATGTATGACAAAAAGGGCGAAATGCACTACGACATCATCTCCGCCTTTATCAAATCGATACGGGGCAGCGACCCGAATGCCGCCGTTTACTGGCTTGCGCGCATGGTTGAATCGGGTGAAGATCCGCTGTTTATTGCCCGCCGCATGCTGATTCTGGCATCGGAGGATATCGGCAATGCCAATCCGAATGCGCTTCTGCTCGCCAATGCCTGTTTTGATGCCGTTCATAAAACCGGCTACCCCGAATGCCGCATTATTCTGTCGCAATGCGCAGTATATCTGGCCTCATCGCCCAAAAGCAATGCCTCGTATATGGCCATTGAATCGGCGCTGGCAACGGTTAAAAGCAAGGGCGATCTGCCGGTACCGCTGACAATACGAAATGCACCGACCGGATTGATGAAAAATCTTGGATATGGTGCCGATTACAGGTATGCACACAGTTACGAAGGCAATTTTGCAAATATGGAATTTCTGCCGTCGGCCATTGCGGGCACAAAATTCTACGAGCCCGGGAAGAACGCGCGCGAAGAGGAGCTGAGAAGATACCTGAAGAGCCTCTGGAAAGACAAATACGAATATTAAAAACAAGCTGATACCATGAAAATCATGCCCACTCCGGATATTCCCGGAATAAAAAAATACGATTCCTCCAACTTTTTCCTGATTGCCGGCCCCTGTGTGGTTGAGAACACGGAAATGCCGCTAGAGATCGCCTCTGTTATCAGGAATCTGGCCGAGAAGTATGAGATTCCGTTCATTTTCAAGGCTTCATACCGGAAGGCGAACCGTTCGAAAAAGGACTCCTTTAGCGGAATTGGCGATATAAAGGCGCTCGAAAGCATTGCCCGGGTAAGACAGGAGCTTGCGGTGCCGGTAATTACCGACATTCATTCGGCTCAGGAAGCGGCTTTGGCGGCTGATTATGTGGATGTACTACAGATTCCGGCCTTTCTGTGCCGTCAGACCGATCTGCTGGAAGCGGCCGCAGAAACCGGAAAGTGGGTAAACATTAAAAAGGGGCAGTTTCTTGCTCCCGAATCGATGAAATATGCGATTGAGAAAGTTACCGGAGCAGGCAACAGCAAGGTAATGCTAACCGACCGGGGTACCATGTTCGGCTATCAGGATCTGATTATCGATTACCGCGGCATTCCGGTAATGCAGGGACTCGGCTGTCCGGTTGTGCTGGATGTCACCCACTCGCTGCAGCAGCCCAACCAGAGCGCCGGCGTAAGCGGCGGAAAACCTGCCATCATCCCGACGGTGGCAAAAGCTGGCATCGCAGCGGGAGTTGACGGCATCTTTCTGGAGACCCATCCCGATCCGGCAAACGCAAAATCGGACGGAGCCAATATGCTGAGGCTCGACCTTCTGGAAAAACTCCTCAGTGATCTGACCATTATTCGAAAAGCCTATCTGCAAACCATCTGACCTTAAAACCGGACAATGGCTTAAATGCCCGGAACGGAAAAAATCAGGGATGTAAGCAATCCAAAAAGCCGGGTAAAAATATACACCGAGCCGATTGCGGATATGATATAAAGAAAAGTAAAGGCTGGAATTCTTGCTTTAGGGATGGACAACAACTGTTCGCTTCCTTTTAAAAATAGCCAGACTGAATAGAAACCAAAAATCAGCAGAAAGTTTAACTTATGATGGAGGTTTGCGACGATAAACATCAGCAAAACAGGGGTATATGAGAAAGCAAACAGCCTGGCTGCCTTATCAAAACTTCTTATCCCTTTAAAATTTCCGGCCGCTGCCTTCATAAAAGCGGAACCGGTGTAGATGACCAGAATCTGCACCACCAGATAGATGATGGCCTGAACGAGCGGAAAGGAAAAGCGGTAGGCATCGATATCGAGTACATTCCGCACATAAAAGAAACTGCCGGCAAACTGAGCGATTGCTCCGGCCAGAATCAATATCCACCCGAACGAAGCAAACATCTCCCTGAAGGTTCGTTTTTCCAGGCTAATCACTTTCCATTCATAGGAAGGGAAAAGCAGCAGATTTTTCAGCCGCTCAAAAAATGCATTCCAGTCCATCGGTAGGGTCTGATAAAATTATTCTGATGAAATCAGTTCGAGGCCGCCGGTAAGCGGATTCAGCTTAACCAGGGAGAATATCCCGGCCGGAAGATAGGTAACAATTCCCATCTGGCTAATCAGTGCATCTTCTTCAGCCACGGTTCTGCTCCCCGATTTTACGGTTATTTTAGCTTTCTCAGGAATCCGGTAGTAGATTCCCCGTTTTTCGCGCGAGGGTTTCTCTTTCTGTTTTACGAAATCTCTTACGGTATTTATCTGCTGCAGAGGCTCAACCATCAGGTTAACTGCTTCAGCGCCGGGCGCATTGCGGTGGGTAATTCCCTGAGCGGATGAGAATCCGCAGATGGTTTCAAGCATTCCATCGGGGCTGTTGCCGGGGGTAACATAAAACACATGGCGCGAAACGGAGGTGCGGCTGGCACCCTTGAAGAGTGCCAGATAATCCAGCCTGGTCTCCTCAATCTGCGAAATCATATATTCGAGGGCTTCTTTCGAATAATTAACCTCCGAATAGCCGGTTATCAGACTGAACTTGTTGTCGTTAAGCTTCCTGATCTGATCGGCGGTTTCTTTCGCCTGCTGCTCTATGGTCCGCTCCGAAACGCTGCGTCGTACAAACACCTCTTTAAATGTACTGGTATCCACGCTGATTTTGCGGATGATGGTATCCACCTTTTCCAGAACAGTTGGCTGCAGAAGATCGGCAAACGAATACCCATCAGCGCCTGCCTGAATTTTGCCGGATGTTTTGGCCTGATCTGAATAGGCGTTGATGATGCCATTGCCGTTGAGCGCAAAACGAAGCGAGCCGCCATGCTTTGATTTCCCATCCATTTCAATGAAATAATACTGCTCAGGATCAGTTTCCGAAAGCAGTTCCAGCCTTGCTCCCTCAATGGTATATTCGGTTGAGTTCTTGTTTATAAAAGAGGTCAGACCCAGATGTTTGGTAGCAAAATCGGCGTATGGACCTCTGAAAAAATCGGTTTTCCGAACATATAACTCCACCTTTATCACATTGCGGGGAAGTGCATAAATCAGCCCGTTTTTGGTACTTACCGGTGCTCCTTTCCCAACCGGAACAACATTGGTTTGCGAAAAAGCAAACATGGGCAGAAAAGCAAGCGCCAGGGTGAGCTTCAGGAAAAAGCGCGATATCAAAGCTGTGTTCATATTTTCAGAATATTTGGCCAAAATTACTCTATTTTCACCAATTGCCGAAGACCCCGGCCACATGAGGATAAACTTTCTTTTATTCACTATGGTTAATTTTTTGAAATTCATCAATTTAAGCAAATGTAATCCAGCTTCTTATATTTACCTGGATTAACTTACAGGGAAATATTCATCTTAATGAAATTTTTGTAATTTTGAGCCGAAAACAATAAATTATTTTTATGGAGGCTGCCACTAAACGGAAACCTGTTAAGCCCATTTCACCGGAATCCGAATCAATATACAGAGACAGTCCGCAGAGGAGTTTCATTAAAGCGCTGACTTACCGCCTGCTTGCATCGGGGGTTATGTTTATTGTTTTCTTTATCATTTTCAGAAGCGCCACCCAACGGACATTACAACAGAGTCTTGGCGATGCTTCGCTCATCAGTGTTATTGATTTTATTCTGAAACTAACAATCTATTATTTTCATGAGCGGCTCTGGTCCGGTATCAACTGGGGAAAGTACTGGAAACGAAACTACTGGAACCGCAGGGCATGGAGAAGAGCATATCGTAAAGCACATAAATAGGCCTTTTCAGATTATCCCGGTTTTTAACGGAGTTAAGGTGCGGAGATAATTCTTCGCTTACTCTGCCTGTTTCTTTTTCGAGATGGCCAGCAATCCCATGAAAGTGATCAGTCCGTTGAATATCAGCAATTCAAAGCCGAATTTATAGCCATTGAACCACTGTGCCGAATTTATGCTAAGGATGTAGCTGAGTACCGGAGAAAGCAAGGCGATTGCCGGAACCAGCCGGTCGTTAACGCTTCTTTTGGTAAACAGGCCGAAAGAGTATAGGCCAAGCAGCGGGCCGTAGGTATAGCCGGCTATGGTAAACAGCTTGTTTATTACCGATTCGTCGCTGATGGCGCGGAACAAAACAACCAGGCCGGAGAGGAATACGGCAAAACTGAGGTGAACGATCATCCTGGTCATCACCTTTTGTTTATCCGTCAGGTTTTTATTCTTATCCAGGCCAAGAATATCGATACTGAAGGAGGTTGTAAGCGCTGTGAGCGAGCCATCGGCGCTGGAATAGGCAGCGGCCACAAGCCCGATAAGGAAAACAATGCCTGCAAAAGCGCCGTGATGCTTCAGTGCTAGCAGCGGAAACAGGTCGTCGGTCCGGGCGGGAATGGCAATTCCCATCTTTCCGGCATAAATGAACAGAAATGCACCCAGAAACAGAAACAAAAGATTTACCGGCACCAGCGACCAGCTCATCAGATAGATGTTCTTTTTTGCATCGCGCAGGTTGCGGCAGGTCAGGTTTTTCTGCATCATATCCTGATCAAGACCTGTCATCACAATGGCAATGAATGCTCCGCTGAAAAACTGCTTCAGGTAGAAACGCTTGTCGTTGATTTCGGTAAAGAACATTCTGGTATATTGGCTGTCCCTTGCTTCCTGAATCAGCGTTCCTACCGAAAGCCCAAGCTCTTTTGAAATGATAAAGATGGTAACCACCACTGCGGCAAGCATAAAGGTAGTCTGCAGGGTATCGGTCCAAACTACGGTTTTTATGCCGCCCCTGAAGGTGTATAACAGGATCAGCCCCATAAACAGCGCAACATTCACCGCAAAAGGAACGCCCCAGGTATCGAACACGAAGATCTGCAGTACATTTACCACAATAAATATCCGGAATGAGGTGCCGATACTTCTGGAAAGGATAAAGAATGAAGCGCCGGTCTTGTAGGTTGCCGGCCCGAATCTCTGATCGAGATAGGTATAGATTGAAGTGAGTTTCCGGCCGTAATACACCGGCAGCAATACCTGCGCAATAAACGCATAGCCAAGCAGATAGCCAAGTACCAGTACCATATAGGCAAACCCGGAGGTACCCACTTCGCCAGGAATGGAGATAAAGGTGACCCCGCTCAGCGAAGCACCGATCATTCCATAGGCAACCACCACCCATGGTGAGTTCCTGTTACCGGTAAAATAAGTTTCGTTGGTGGATCGCCTGCCGGTGAAATAGGCTATGACAAAAAGCAGGCTTGTATAGGCAATAAAAATCAGGAGTATAGTTATCGGATTCACTTTCAGCCGTTTAGCGTAATGACTAGATTTTCAATGAGGCTGCAAAGGTAAGTAAATCCGGATAAACATAATCGACAAATGCGGGGTTTTGCCTTGCTATCGTAGCATCACCGATAAATACCGTTTTCATTCCCAGCCGCCTTCCAAAAACCATATCGCTGAACGAATCCCCGGCAATGATGCTCTTTTTAAATGAGATATTCTTCAACTCCTTTTTTGCGAGCAGCCCCATACCCACGGCAGGTTTTCTGAGCGGAGAGTTTTCCGATTCCAGGGCCGGCGCAAAGTAAATCCTGTCGATCCGGCCGCCGCTGTTCCTGATCTCGTCCATCATCTTTTTATGAACCAGTTCAAGGTCATTTACGGTCATCTGGCCTTTGCCTATCCCCTGCTGGTTGGTTACCACGACAATGTGCCTGAAAATTTCCGAAAATCGGCGTATGGCTTCGGGCACTCCATCAATAAAGAGGAACTGTTCCGGCGATTTCACATAATCTCCGGGCAAGCGGGTATTGATCACCCCGTCGCGGTCGAGAAAGAGCGTCCAGCTTTTATCAATACCCATATTCATAGAATTCGGTTTGCGCGCGGCGGTAATCTTCGGGGATGCCGATATCCAGGAAATAATCGTTGAAAACATGGCCGTACACTCTGCTTTCGGAGAGGCGCTTTTCGAAAAGGTCCTTTTCTATCGAGAACTTTTCGGGCAATTGCTGCGCCTTAAAATAGCGCGACGAGATGACATAAATGCCGCCATTAATGATTCCCGGAGCCGGATGTTCCGACTTTTCGGCAAATCTGGTTATTCTGTGATCCGGGCCGAGCAGTACCGAGCCGTAGCGCGATGCATTCTCCACCTCCCTGAGAGCCATGGTTACCTCGGCCAGTTGCTCGATATGCCTCTGAAACAGCAGATCGAGGTTGATGCGGAAGAGCGTATCGCCGTTCAGCACCATGAAATGGGGCGTTTCAACCTTTTTGAAGGCAAGCGCAACCGCCCCGCCGGTCCCCAGTGGTTCCTGCTCAACGGAATATACCAGTTCAAGGTTTTTAAAGCTGTTTCTGAAATATGCTTCTATCTGATTTCCTAGATATCCTGTTGAGAGAATCACCCTTTTGAAGCCCAGGGCATTGATGTGGTTCAGCAGGTATTCAAGAAACGGCCGTCCGTTAACGGGGGCCATGGGTTTGGGAATATCCGGAACCTCTTTGCTCAGTCTGGTGCCAAGCCCGCCGGCAAGGATGATGATATCGGGATAGGCCATAAACATAATCAGCGCGGAAAGAGTGACGATTCGGTAAGCTCGCAGATGATGTGTCCCAGGGTGATGTGCGCCTCCTGAATCCGGGGGGTATCGGATGAAGGAACATTCAGCAGAATGTCGCAGCTTCCTTTCATTTTGCCGCCGCTCTCGCCCGTCATCCCGATCACCAGCACACCGGTTTCATGTGCGGCGCTGATGGCCTTCAGGATATTTCCGGAGTTACCGGAAGTGGAGAGCGCTACCAGCACATCCCCTTCCCTGCCCTTTGCCCTGACCAGGCGTGCATACACCTCGTCGAACGAATAATCATTCCCAACGGCAGTCAGGTAGCTGGTATTCACATGCAGGGCTTCGGAGTTAAGCGGAGCGCGGTCGTAATAAAAGCGGCCCGAGAATTCGGCTGCCAGATGCTGGGCGTCGGCGGCGCTGCCACCGTTTCCACAGAAAAGTACGCTGCCACCCTTGCGAAAGGTGCTTACAATGGCAGAAACGGCTGCTTCCACCTCGTTTAAAAGCCTTTCATCGTTGAGTATTTGCTCTTTAACTGCAATTGAAGAGCGTAGAACGGTATTTATTCTGGAACGCATAATCGATTTTTTGCAAAGATAGCCAAAAGTGGCTTCAGGGAACTTTTCCCTTTTAAAAAGGAAGCGTCAGATGGTCCAGGTGGTTAGTCCGGTACCGGTAAATTCATATCGTTTGGCTTCGACGCCAAATTTTTTCAACGCATTGATAACCTTCGATCTGGTATCGCCTGGGCAATAGAAAATCATGAATCCTCCCCCTCCGGCACCGCTGATTTTCCCCCCGGTTGCACCATTTTCGCGGGCAGTTTCGTACAACTGGTCAATAAATGGATTCGAGATCTCATCCGCCATCTGTTTTTTGTATTTCCATCCGAAATCGAGAATTTCCCCTATTCTGTTCAGCTCGCCGCGAAGCAGTGCCTCCTTCATCATAACCGACTGAATCTTAAGCTGGTGCATAGCTTCGATGGAAGACTGATTTTTATTGGTGACATTTTTGGCCTGAGCCTCAATGATTTTTGAGGAGAGGCGGCTGGTCTGGGTATAAAACAGCACCAAATTGTGCGCCAGTTCATTCAGATATACTTCCTTTATCCTCAGCGGATTCACCAGCACCTTATCGCCGGCCGAAAACTCCATAAAATTCACCCCGCCGAAGGTTGCCGCATACTGATCCTGTTTCCCGCCCAGCATTCCGAGGTCGATTCGCTCGATGTCGTAGGCCAGCCTTGCCAGGTCGTATTCGCCAAGCGGCAGTTTCAGCCATTCGGCGAAAGCGCCCAGTATGGAGACAACCAGCGTGGATGAGGTTCCCAGTCCGGAACCGGGAGGTGCATCCACATAGGTGGTCAGGGTAAACGAGAGCGGCTTTTTGGTGAAATCGCTCACCACGCGGTTATAGATTCCCCTGAGCAGGTCGAGCTCTCCGTTGACGGGCAGGCTCATTACCGAATCGGTTTCAAACCGCTGCTCCTTGTCGGCTGCGTTGAATACGATTTTCCCATCGTTGCGGGGAACGATGGATGCATAGGCATACATGCTGATGGTAGCATTCAGGATTGCCCCGCCGAACAGGTCGGAATAGGGAGCCACATCCGTACCGCCTCCGGCCAGCCCCAGCCGCAAAGGCGCCTTACTGCGTATGATGGATTTGTTGTTTTTCATCATTTCGAACCAATTTCACTGTTACCGTCCCTTTCTGGCGGGCATCAGGGTGTCGATGCCTTCGAGCAGCCCTTCCCACGAAAACCTTGCCCGTTCCTTCTTCACATTCTCAATGAATTCATCTTCCTTGTTCTCATGATAAAACCGGTAGATGGCTTCTGAGATATCCTCGGGGAACGGATCAACCACATAGCCCACCTTACCATCCTTTATCATCTCGGCCAGGCCGCCGACATTGGTTGTGATTACCGGCTTTGCGAAATGGTAGGCAATCTGGGTAACTCCGCTCTGTGTAGCGTGACGGTATGGCTGTACCACTATGTCGCAGGCGCTGAAATAGAGGTGAATTTCAGAATTCGGGATGAATTGCGTTCTGAGTTCAACCTTCTCCTTTAGCCTGCGGCTTTCGATGATGTTCATATATTTCTCTTCGTTGTCGTAGAATTCACCGGCAATAATCAGGCGCATATCTTCCATGCTCCGGAGCCGGTCGGTATCAAGGGCTTCGAGTAGCAGGTCGAGGCCTTTGTAATCGCGGATAAATCCGAAAAAGAGAATATAGGGGGTTTGGTCGTTCAGATGCAGTTTTTTTCTGGCCTCAGCCTTGGGTATTGCCTGGCCGAAACTGTCGTACAGAGGATGCGGATGATATTTCCGCGGCTTTTTTGCATCAAATTTCAACAGATCGTTCAGCACCGAGCCCGACATGGCAATAAAACCATCCACCGAGGCGGTAAAGTATTTAACCAGCGGCCGGTCGAAGAAACGCCTTTCGTGGGGAATGATATTGTCCGTAATGGCGATGATGTTTGCGGTGCTGCGCCGGCGCAATATTCTGGAGATGGTACCGAGCGAGGGAGCCATAAACGGCATCCAGAACCTGACAATGACCAGATCGGGCTTAAGGGCAGCTATCTCCCGGGCTGTTTTTATCCAGTTGAAAGGATTTACCGAGTTGATTTTCACCCTGATATCGAGCCCTTCCGGCGGATCCTCATCCGAATACTGGGTGGTTCCCGGAAAGAAGATGGAGGGATACTGCAGGCTGAAGGTGTAGATGATCGCTTCATCGCCCCGTTGCTGGTAAGCCCTTGCCATGCGTTCATTGAATGATGCCAGTCCACCCCTCAGGGGGTATGCCGGGCCGATAATCACCACTTTTTTGGGGGTGTGAGCCATAACAGTTCTTCGAAAATTTCGTTTTGGTTCGTATTAAATTTCCTCTTCCACCAGGTAATGGTTTCTGTCGCTGGAGCTTCGGCTCACCAGTTCGCCGAGGAAACCGGCCAGAAACAACTGCGTACCCAGAATCATCGATAGAAGTCCAAAGTAAAAGAGGGGGCGTTCGGTCATTTTATAGCCTGCCAGGAAGAATTTGGCATAAGCCAGATAGGCGGCGATGATGAAACCAATCAGAAAAAGGAGGCTTCCCAGTGCGCCAAACAGATGCATCGGCTTTTTGCCAAATTTCGAGACAAACATAATCGAAATCAGGTCGAGGAATCCGTTAATAAACCTTTCCCACCCGAATTTCGTTACCCCGTATTTGCGTTTCTGGTGCGAAACCACCTTCTCGCCGATATTCTTAAACCCGGCCCATTTGGCAATCACCGGAATGTAACGGTGCATCTCGCCATACACCTCAATCGATTTTACCACCTCCCTGCGATACGCCTTCAGGCCGCAGTTCATGTCGTGCAGCTTCACGCCCGACATTTTGCGGGTGGCGGCGTTGTATATCTTTGAGGGCAGGTTCTTGGCAAGCTTCGAATCGTAGCGCTTTTTCTTCCAGCCGGATACCAGGTCGAATCCATCCTGACTAATCATACGGTAGAGTTCCGGAATCTCATCGGGACTGTCCTGCAGGTCGGCATCCATGGTTATCACCACATCGCCAACGGCCGACTCGAAACCCTTGTTCAGCGCAGCCGATTTTCCGTAATTCCTTCTGAATTTAATGCCCCGGATGTTGTCGTCCGATACCTGAAGGCCTTTTATCACTTCCCACGACCCATCGCTGCTGCCGTCGTCCACCAGGACAATTTCATACGAGAACCCCTGCTGATCCATCACCCGCTTAATCCACGAGCAAAGCTCCGGAAGTGATTCCTCTTCATTATACAGCGGAATTACAACTGAGATATCCATTTTTTGCTGAAGGTCGGTTATGTAGTGGTATTGAAAGTATTTTCAAAGCTTTTATCCTCCTTTTTAAGGAAGATGGAAGTGATCAGTGAGAAGATGAATCCGTAAAACACCATGGATATCAGGGAGATAATGGTTAATGTCGCCGGTGAGGTAAAAATTCCGGTTACGGCCATTGCCTGATCAATCTGCTCATCGCTCAGCCCCTGATCCATCATTTTAAGTTCAGCCGCCTCCTTCATCTGGGCAATGGATTCGGGAGAAAAAACGGCGAAAAAGAAATAGGTATATACCGCCATAATCACCGCAACCATCAGGCTGATCAGCACGCCCGAGCCGAGGCAGCGGCCATAGCTCAGGTATCCCCCGTTGATCTTGTCGCGATAGTGTTTGGTTCCCACCACGATTCCGGCAATAAGGATTATGAAAGCGAGATAGCCGGTCCAGGCAGACTTGCTCAGGTCGAGGCTGTACATCAGCAGCGAAAAAAGCACATAGGCTGCAGCGGTAATAAGGCCGTAGCGAACCGAATTGGCCAGAAGGGTTGTTTTTTTGTTATCTTCGGGCGAAACAGCCTCAGGATAAGTCAGATTTTCCATACCGGTGGGTTTGATGTTTTATGCAAAAGTAGTAAATATGCAGTGTAGGTAAAAATAACCGGCCAATTTTCACGGAATTTAATAATTATTTGTATCTTTGCAGCGGGTAAGTCTTATACGACCAGCTCCCATTGAACTCCCCCAGGTCAGGAATGAAGCAAGGGTAGATGGTTGTAGCGGTGCGATATAAGTAGCTTACCCTTTTTTTATTTCAGTTTATTTGCCGAAATTTGCTATCTTTGTTAAAAACGAACGGTTATGCTGTTAAAGATATATCCTGAAAATCCCAGCCAGCGACAGATCCGGACGGTAGTGGAGTGCCTGATGGACGGTGGTGTGATTATTTATCCGACCGATACGGTTTACGGACTGGGATGCGATATTTTCAAATCGAAGGCGGTGGAGCGCATTGCCCAGATTAAGGGGATAAAAGCGGATAAGGCAAATTTCTCGTTTATCTGCAACGATCTCAGCCAGCTCTCCGACTACAGCCGGCCCATCAGCAATGAGGTATTCAAACTGATGCGGAAAAACCTGCCCGGACCGTTTACCTTTATCCTGAATGCCAGCAGCAATGTGCCCAAACTGATTCAGAGCAAGAAAAAAACAGTGGGTATCCGTATTCCCGACAACAACATCCCCCTCGAAATCGTGCGGGAGCTCGGCAATCCCATCATGTCCACTTCAATCCGCGATGAGGATGAAATCATTGAATACACCACCGATCCGGAACTTATTTACGAAAAGTACAAGAATATCGTGGATATTGTGATAGATGGCGGTTACGGCGACAATGAAGCATCCACCATCATCGACTGTACGGGCAGCGAGCTGCTGATTGTGCGCGAAGGCAAAGGGATTCTTTTATGACGAACAACATCAACGGAAACCTTTTCGATCTGGAAAACACGACATCGGCAGACCACGAACTGTTTGAAAGCCTTGCCACCGGCGATGTCCTGATTGAGCGCATCGTATCGCGCGGGCACACCACACCCGAAGATCAGTGGTACGACCAGGAAAAGGATGAATGGGTGGTTCTGCTCACCGGCGAAGCGGCAGTTTTGTTTGATGACGGCAGGGAGGTCAGCCTGAAACCGGGGGATTATCTGATGATTCCTGCCCACAGCAGGCACCGGGTTACCCATACCAGTACGCAGCCTGCCTGCATCTGGCTTGCAATTCACGGACACTTTACCACTTCCCGACAACTTTAACTCTGTTCATATACAGTTACTTATATTTAAAAGCATAAAAAAGATACTGTCCCAAA
>LUZO01000141.1 GCA_001603685.1 Bacteroidales bacterium Bact_23 | reverse complement strand
TTAAAAGGTTGATTGTTAATTTGTTGAATCTGATTCTCCGGTGTTTCCCCCGTTTGCCTGAAGCGCTTTCCCGGAAGCAGGCGGATTATTCCGGCAATATTTTCCGATTGCCTGAACGGCCGGTTTAAATCCCAGGCGGGCTGACTCTTTCCAGTCGGCGCACGCCTTGGCGGGATCTCCTTTCTGAAAAACGGCCACCCCGCGGTTGTACCACGCTTCCGCATAATCGGGCTTCAGGCTGATGCAGCGGTCGAAATCGGCGATGGCGGATCCGGTTTCGCCGGCTTTCCCCTTAAGGATGCCGCGGTTGTTCAGCGCCAGAATATACTGTGGGTTCCGGCTTATGGCCAGATCGTAATATTTCAGGGCCTCTCCGGCATGTTCAAGCCCGTCATGGTAGTTGCCCAGATAGAAATAGGCGTGGGCCATATCCGCATCCGAGCGCTTTTTGTCCACCACATCGGTCAGCAGGGTTGGGGTATCGTGCCAAACCCTGATTCTGCGGAGGGTGGCGGCGCTCAGGCTGAGGATGATCAGGGCGGAAGCGATGTAAACCAGCTTCAGCGTGGTGCTGTCGAGGGTAAAACGGTTTTTGCGCAGTTCATCGGCATATCTGGCAATGATCATGAAAAGGCCGAGGTAGGGAATATAGGTGTAGCGGTCGGCGGTGATGAAAATGCGCGACCAGAACAGCGGCAGCACCATCCCGATGGTAACCAGGAAGAAGAGCCCGCCGAATACCGTTTCACGCCGGTTTTTGCGCCTGAACGCGACGAAGGCCGCAGCGGCAGCCACCACCAGCACCGATGAATAAACAAAGGCGGGCAGTCCACCCTCTGCCGTAGCCGGAAAGGCATAGATGGCGGAGAGGTTTACGGGCACAAACAGTTTGATCAGGTAGAACGAGATGCCGTAGAGAATCAGAAACAGGCGCTGTACCGGGTTGAAATCCTGCTCAAGCACCGTAATGTGGCCGAATGAGGCGGATGCGCGAATCGCCACCAGCCCGAAAATGACCGACAGCACAAAAAACGGGAGCTTTTCGGTAATTACCCTGTGGCTGTATTTGCGCCGTTTCAGGTAGTCCATCAGCAGCAGCACCACCGGAAAGGTGGCAGCCATCGATTTCGAGAAGAGGGCAAGGGTGGCAAAAAGCAAGGTTAAGGAATAGTCTTTGATTTTCAGACCGTTATCCAGATACTTGTCCCAGGTAATCAGCCCTGCCAGGAAAAACAGCGAGTAGAGGCCCGAACTCCGGGTTGAAATCCACGCCACCCCTTCCACATGCATGGGATGAATGGCGAACAGCAGCGCAACCGCCGCCGCCGGAAACCACCCCTTCATCCATCGCTCCATTAGCCTGAATATCAGGAAGGTATTGATAAGATGCAGCAGAATGTTGGTCAGGATAAACGCCCACGGCTGCGCACCCGACAGTTTGAAGTTTATCGCAAAGCTCAGTACCGCCAGCGGCTGGTACATTCCCAGATGAAAAGTGCTGAATATCTCCGGCATATTCACCTTTTCCTGCCCCGAAATGGCGGTAAGGTATTCGCCGTCGTCCCAGCCGTTCAGAAATTCGTTGCGGAGCGCCGTTGAATAAAGCAAAAAGGTAAGGAGAAGAATCAGCAGAATGGCAGCGGCAGGGTAGCCAAGTCTGATGCCGGCGGGCAAAGTCAGGACATCCTGATGCTGGTTTCTCCCGGAGGTGCCATTTTTCTTTCCCGCTTTCTGCTTCATAAACTCAAACTTATACGGTGCTGATTGCGGTGCAAAGGTATATCTTTAAGTGGAAGGAAAAATATTGCCCGGATAAGTTTTTAGTCGGAAGTGGTTGTTGTATTAAGTGTCAATTTATCAAACAGATAGCGAATTGTCACCTGAAACGAAGATGAACTGCCGTAAAATCGGATGCTGTTTCCGGCTTCGGTTCCGGATGCTTCTTCCTTTTGCCGTACATCTTATTCGCTCCGGCGCATTGATTTGCTGCTGATGAAATGTAATCAGGACAATAAGTTTCATAACTTTGTGCGGAAGAATATTTTCAGTTTATCATCATCTGTAATTAATGTCAGAAATTATGAAGCGGTTGATTTTCATTGCATTATCCCTGTCGGGAATGGTATTGCTGAATGCCTGCGGCGGCAAAAAGGGTGAGTTGCTCACCGAACGGATTCAGTATGATGTTACCATAAAAACGCCCGAAACCGATCTGGCGTGGTGGGTTCAGAACCTGGAAGGCCCGAAGCGCGAGCAGTTTGTGCAGGCAGTCGTAGAGTCGGCACGCAAGGGAAAGGTGAAGGTGTATGATGTGATGACCAACAGGCAGATTACCGCCGATGAGGTGATGGAGCGCGGCACCCGCACCGAATTGCTTACCCTGCAGCGTCCTTATGAGCCGTTCGAGAATTACGACACCATTATTAAGCGTGAATTGCAGCTCTCCGACATTACCCGCATGCGCTTCCTCGAAGAGTGGTATCTGAACAGGGATAACGGAAAAATCACGAAGAAAGTAATAGCCATGTGTCCGCTTGTGGAGAGCTACACCGAAACCGGTGTGCTGCGTGGTCATCAGCCGCTTTTCTGGCTCTCGTTCGTAAAACGGTTCCCGCTGGAAGACAGGTAACTGCAAGAAAAATGTTTCCGGATTTTCAATGAGTCTGAGTCCGGATTGTATTCATACGCGCGCTTACCGTTTTGTCATTCAAAGCGTTGGTACGGGAATAATCCCTACTTTTGCAGCCGTTAATTTTCAGGGATGCAGTATCAGTTTCACACATTTCCCAATGGTATAAGGCTTGTTCACCGTCATTCCGGCCGGCTAACCGGCCATCTGGCGGTAATGGTGAATGCCGGCTCGCGCGATGAACGCCCGGGCGAGGAGGGGCTGGCCCATTTTATCGAGCATGTCATCTTCAAGGGTACCGGAAAGCGCAGGGTGCATCAGGTGCTGGGCCGGCTCGAAAACATCGGCGCCGACCTGAACGCTTACACGACAAAGGAGGAGACCTGCATCCACGCCTCATTCCTGAGTTCGTATTACAGCCGCGCCATCGAGCTGTTCGACGATATCCTGTTCGGCTCCGTTTTCCCTGACAGGGAGATTGACCGTGAGAAGGATGTGGTCACCGACGAAATTAATTCCTACAAGGACTCTCCTGCCGAGCAGATTTTCGATGAATTTGAAGAAATGCTTTTTCGGGATCACCCGCTTGGGAAGCCGGTTCTGGGAACTCCCGCAGCCGTAAGGAAGATCAGCCGCGGAAAGATACTGGATTTTATCGCCGCCCACTATCACACCGATCAGATGGTAATCAGTTCGGTCGGAAACATCGCTTTTGAGCGCCTGGTAAAGCTGATCGGCGAATCGTTCGGCCGGCGCCCTGCCAATCTTCGGGATGAAAGCCGCCTCAGGTTCCGGGGCAATGAACCACAGCAACTGGTTCGTTCCCGCCGGGGATTCCAGACCCACTGCATCATCGGCAATCACGCCTTCGGCTATGCCGACGACTGCCGCATTGCGCTTTCGCTGATTACCAACCTGCTCGGCGGGCCGGCCATGAACTCGCGACTGAATATGGTGCTGCGCGAACGGCACGGCCTATCCTACAACATCGAGTCGGTTTACACCCCCTACACCGAAACCGGATCGTTTATGATCTACCTGGGCACCGACAACGGCTCGCTCGACAAAGCCCTGACCCTGGTGCGGACCGAACTGGACAAGCTGATGCAGAAACCGCTTGGGCGGATTCAGCTGAATACCGCCAAGCAGCAGTTTATCGGGCAGATAGCCATCGCGCTTGAGTCGAATCTGAGTGATGCGCTGTCGATGGCAAAGAGCGTGCTGGTTTACGACCGGGTGGATACCCACGAGGAGATGGTTGCAAAAATCAATGCAATCACGGCTGAACAGGTTATGGATGTGGCGCAGACGGTATTTAGTCCCGGAGAGATGAGCAGGCTGGTTTACAAAAACGGAAAGTCATGAGTGAATTGTTCGAAAAGCCCCAGTATCCTACCACCTTCCCCGATTTTGAACGCTATGCCCTGGAATACACTACGCCCGAGCCTGAGCTGATGCAGCAGCTGATCCGCGACACCCATCTGGCGGTAACCACGCCCGGTATGCTGTCGGGGCTGTTGCAGGGGCGGCTGCTGAAGATGATAAGCCAGATGATCAGGCCGAAGGCAATCCTCGAAATCGGAACCTTTACCGGCTATTCGGCCATCTATCTGGCCGCCGGCCTGGCCGAAGACGGAAAACTTCACACCATCGACAACAACCCGGAGGTAGCCCACATCGCCGAAAAGTATTTCAAAGCCTCAGGGCTGCAGGATAAAATCGTTGCGCATCAGGGCGATGCGCTGGAGGTAATCGGCGAGCTCGGAGGCCCTTTCGATCTCGTTTTCATCGATGCCGACAAGGAAAACTACATCAGCTACTACGAAGCGGTCATACCCAAGCTCACCCCCGGCGGCTTTATCATTGCCGACAATGTGCTGTGGTATGGCAAGGTGCTTTCGGAAGATGCCCTCACCGATAAGGAGACACGCGGAATTGCCGCCTTCAACCTCCATGTGAAAAACGATCCCCGGGTTGAGCACCTGTTGCTCCCCTTCAGGGACGGGCTGATGATGGTGAGGAGGAAGTGAGAAGAAAAAAGTAATCCGCCGCGGCGGAGAAAAAAGAAAAAAGTAAAAAGAAAAAAGTAAAAAGTAAAAAGGAAAAGGAAAAGGTAGAAAGTAAAAAGTATTTCGTTGCGGAGGATTAATTTCCAAATTATAATTTCTAAAAAAGATAATGCCAATCTCCCGCCATCAGGTGGAAGTGCAAATGCCGAAGCCAAAGGCGAAGGCTGCAAATG
>LUZO01000140.1 GCA_001603685.1 Bacteroidales bacterium Bact_23 | reverse complement strand
GGTTTCTGAAAAGCATTATCTATAAAAGAAATCAGAAGGAAAATAATTGATTAATAGTTCTTTACCTGATTTTTTGCGGGTTCCGATTTCCTGAAGTGTTTTTCCTTTTCATCATCATAACCCCGACTCCGGCAATGGTTACCATCCCTCCGCCAATCTGCACCGGCCCGGGCAGTATGCCGAACATCAGCAGGGCGCCGAGCAGGACAAACAGGCCGGTAGTGCTCTGAACGATGGCGGTGCGGCTGGCGGGGATGTATTTCAGCGAGGAATACTGGAAAATGGAGGTGAGAAACGGCCCGACAAAGGAACCGGCCATAATGTTGAAAAATGCCTTTTGCGGAATCAGGAATGAACTGCCGCTTATCAGCATGAATATCAGCGAGAAGGAGAATAGGAACAGAGCGCGGTTGATGGCCAGCACAACGGGAGCGATGCCACCTACATGTTTCTTCACCTGGATGGTACGGATGGCGTAGAAGGTAGTGGAGATGAGCATCAGCCCGGCTGTGGCACTCATAAAACTGAAATTTCCCGATCCCCTGAAGCTGATGATAAAGGCGCCGGATAGTATCAACGCGGCGCCCACCGCAGTTTTCCGGCTGAAACTTTCGGATAGCAACAATATGCCCAGCAGGGTGACGAACAGATATTCAAGGTTCCGGAGAAAGCCCGGAATGGCGGGGTTGTCGGTGATGTTGATGGCGGAATAGAGAGCTACCGTGGCAGTAAGTTCGAAAATGCCGATAAAAAACAGGGTGCGGTAATCCCTCCGGGTGAATCCCTTAACGGAAAATCCCCCTTTCGGGTGCATTGCCATCATACTGTTCCAGAAAATGGCCAGGATAAACCACCAGAAACCAAACTGCGGAAGGCTCACCTCATTCATCGCAGCCTTGCTGAACAGGTACACCAGCGATCCGGTGATGGTTGCAACCAGCGCATAGAGGTAGCCTTTTCGCGTGGATGAGGTGACGGTCATGCTTTTGGATTGGTTTGAATCATCGGTTACTCAGATTGTAAGACCTGCATCCTTCAGCGCCCGGATGGCATTCTGCAGGCGCTCTTCACCGGCACCCGAAATCAGGGTGTAGGGCAGTTTTCGCTCCTCAAGCTCACGGATGTATAGTTTCAGCAGTTCGTCGCGGTAGTGCGGGTGCTCGCGCAGGGGATCAAATTCCCAGGGCAGGTCGGTGTTGCATAACAGGTAGTGGCTGTATCGGTGCGTGGTCGCCATATTGTTTAACCACGAATGGGCTTCGCCATATTTAACCAAACTCCAGATGTAAGTGACCAGGAATTCCGTATCGCAGAAAATATATTTTTTAGCCGATTTGATCAGCTCATTTTCTACATTAAACTGACCGGCCGCAATGTACAGAATGTCATCCATTTCGTACGGCCTGCCCAGTTTTTCGAGGTACTCCCTTGAATATTCGGGAACCCACGGTTCGCCATAGTGGCGGGCAAGCTGTTCGGCAAGCCACGATTTTCCGGTAGATTCCGGTCCTGTAATGGCAATTCTGTGGATCATAAGCCTTTCGATAAGCGGTATTTGCGGCGCCACTCAATCAGCCCCATGACTGCAATCACCAGAAATACCACATACTGGAAACTGGCAAACACCAGCCCCCTGGCAAAATAGAGCGGTACAGACACCACATCGCCGATGATCCAGTAGGTCCAGTTTTCAACTTTCTTGCGGGCCATCAGCAGCATACCGACCAGAAAAATGGCGGTGGTAAATGAATCGGCCCAGGGAATGTACGATTGCATATAGTCGGCATCGTCGTGTTTGAATATCCAGATAAGCCCGTATATCGCCCAGAACGAAGCCACCGTGAGGCCAATGCCGGCCCATTGCTGAGTCTTTGTATTTACACTGATGGCTAGGGTCTTGTTATCCTCCCTCGGGCGGGTCCAGTTGTACCAGCCGTAAACACTTGTAAAAAAGTAAAACAGGTTGATTCCGGCATCGGCATAAAGCATCGCCTTGAAGCAGATGTAAACGAAAATCAGTACACTGACAATACCGGTTGGATACACCAGGATATTCTCGCGCTGGGCGTACCAAACGCTGGCAATTCCCAGCACAACGGCAATAAATTCAAGCCAGGTAGTATTTGCGAGGTTGGAAATCAGTAGGTTCCAGAATTCAGTCATAACAAAAAGCGTTGGTTATGTTGTCGGTTATCTCCCGTAAGTTGTTAAATCCTTGACTATGAGGTAAAAATAGAAATTTTAGATTTTAAATATCTGATAATCAAGATTGTAGATATATTAAAAAGTAAAAGTAAATTCTATTGGCGAACAAAAGTACAACATTAGTTTCAGAGAAAACAAAAAACTTCAAGCCTTGTTTGGGCCCATCCGGTTTGCCATTTTGGAGAAAATTAACTGTTAATTTTCTATCCGGGTAAAACAAATTGCCGCGGAAGGCCGTTTATACTTTGCGTAATCATATTTGAATTATTTTTGTATATTCACAAATACTCCACCGAAATGAAATTAACAAAGATTCTGAAATTATCAGTTTTAGGGTTGGTAGCCCTGTTTCTCAGCTCGTGCCTTACCGTTGAGAAAAAAGAATACACCTTTGAGTTCACGGGAGCCAACTCCGGCAAGCTGACCATACGATATATCAATATTATGTCGGTAATGGATAATGAAAACGATGTCAGTGCAGGGGATTTTGAAGAACTGCTCAGCAATTATATCAACGGTGATCAGATTGCGCAGGATTATCCCGGAGCCACCAATGTAAAGACCCGTCTTTACGAGCAGAACGGTCTGCTTTGCGGCGAAGTTACCATGGATTTTCCCTCGCTTTCGGCAGCAAGGCTGTATCAGTACGACAAAAACAGCCCACTGATGCTGAGCATTGGCGCCGCACTTGATTCTGAGTCGTATTCCGAATCGAACGGGAGTTATGGCGGCGATTTTATGCCGGTGGTATTCTGGCCCGGAAACTCAAAGAAACTTACCCTCACCACTTCCGTAAGTTCTCCGGATGACTCCTCCCTTAGCCTGGTTAACGAATTCCGCAAGTGGAAAGCAGGTAATTAGGATTTTACCCGGCGTATTTCGCCATATTCACTCATTTGACTGCATTTTTTAAGATGCCTGCCGGTCCGGATAAACCCGTGCAGGCATCCTTCTTTTTGGGACGGGGGAGCAGCTAAACTTTGTAACTTTGCTTCCTGGCAATAACGCTGTTCATGAAAAACCGCTCATCCATTCCGAATTATCTGCTGCCGGTGCTGGTCTTTTTTGCCGGCTTTTCATTTCTGGTTTATGAAGTGAGCTGGGTGAGGATGCTTGCTCTTGCCATTGGTGCCACGGTGAAATCGGGTACGCTGGTGCTGATGGCATTTATGGCGGGAGCCGGAACGGGTGCGTGGATCTGGGGCGGAATGGCCGGCAAAAAGGTTCCCCACCAAAAAATACTTACCATCCTTTTCCTGCTTACCGGATTAACCGCATTAGCCGCTTCACTGCTGATTCAATCCGGAATACCGGCTTTGTACGGCAAACTGGCATCCGCCGGATTTACGGTGTCATCGGCCGACGGGGTGGTGGTTCCCCTTTCGCTGTTGCTGATGTTTGTGCCGGCATTCTTTATGGGCGGCGTGCTGCCGGTTATCACCGGAATGATTGCCTGCAGCGGACAAAATCCCGGAAAAACAATCGGGAAAGTCTATGCCCTGGAAACCATCGGCAGTACCATTGGCGGCCTGGCAACCGGATTTCTTCTGATCAGGCTGACGGGGCAGCAAAATACCCTTTTGCTTGCCATATTCCTTAACCTGATATCGGCTTTGTTGCTGTGGATATTCCGGTTTCAGAGTGAAAGCCCGATCCGGGAGGAGAAAGCTGATATTACATCGGCCGCTAAATCATCAAAAGAGAAAAACGCTAGGGATATTTCTGCCGGAAGTAAAACGGCGGCCCTTACCGGAACTTTCATGTTCGGTTTTGCCATGATGGGGCTGCAGGTGGTGTGGTTCCGGATTTTCAGAATCTATATGACCAATACCAGCTACACCTTTTCGCTGATTGCGTCGGTGGTCATACTTGGGGTTTTTGCCGGAAGCAGGTTCTACGCTTCGGGCAGGGCGAAAAAGGCGGAAAGCGACATCATGGCGGTTTTGTTGCTAATTACTGCAGGGGTGGTGGTGGCCGGAGGCGGCATTCTGCTGAAAATTCCGGAACTGATTATGTTTCCGCTGGCCGGCGACAAGGATGCCTATTTTATGCGCATTATAGTGATTCCGGCAATTTCGGCGCTACTGGTGATATTTTCGGCTACTTTCCTCTCTGGATACGGGTTTCCGCTGGCCTGCGCGCTGGTCACCGGAGATAATTCCGGAATCAGCAGGGGGATGGGCAGGATATTGTTCTACAATACGCTTGGAAGCGTAGCCGGGCCCTTCCTGGCTGCTTTCGTGCTGATACCGCTTCTGGGAGCGGGACGCTCGGTCTTTTTCTTTGCCTTTTCGCTGATGGGTGCTGCCTGGCTGATTACCCGAAAGTCTGCACCTGCAAAGGCCGGCGGGCTGAAATACATTGCCATAGCCGGCTCGTCGGCTCTGCTGATCTTCCTGATTGCCGCACCTGAACTGAAAATACTGCCACCTTCGTTCACCCGTTTCAACCGCGAGATTATGGAATACCGCGAGTCGGTGGAAGGAACCTGGGTGGTGGGCCGTGAGCCGGGAGGAAAAGGGGCGGCGCTGGCTACCTATGTGAACAACAGTGCAGTGATAGGCTCCAGTTACGATGCCATCAAAGTGGTGAAGATGGTGGGGCATCTGCCGTTTTATGCCGGGCTGGAATGTAAAAATGTCCTGGTTGTTGGTTTTGGAATCGGAGTTACCACATCGGCCATCGCTTCGCACCCCGAAGTTGAAAGCATCGACTGCATTGAACTGGTTGCCGGCCTGAAAGATGCGGCGCACTATTACGGCGGGCTGAACAACAATGTACAGAACGACCGCCGCCTGAAGG
>LUZO01000139.1 GCA_001603685.1 Bacteroidales bacterium Bact_23 | reverse complement strand
GATATCCCAATCATTCAATAGAGAGTCCCCGTTATGAATCTGGAACTCTGAATCCCTGATCCCATGGATCAGCATGTTCATACGTGCAAGGTTGTACGTTGCTCTATTCAGCTCTTGCCCATAGATCATGCCAATGCGGTTTGGGGAAAACTGCTTTCTGACATTGATAAGCAGGGACGCTGAACCACAGGCAAAGTCCAACAGGCTGTCAATTGATTGCCGTTTGCCTTTAGAAGGATCGTTACCATCAAGGATGACGATACGAGACATGATCGTGGAGATTGGTTGGGGAGTATAGAACTCCCCTGACTGCGCTCCCGAGGCTTCTGCAAATTGAGCGATCAGATACTCATAGGCTCATGGTCAGCTTCAGAGAGCACGGCACCCATCTCTGTTATCATTGAACACAGGGTAATATTTCGAGCTTCATGATCTCTTCCAAGCGTGAAGGAATCGAGATTAACTTCAGAGAACAAGCCATGAAGTGAATTGACAGCGGACTCAGATGAGAATACATCAAAACCCGCCTGCACCGTGTGCAGAAGAGCCTTGCTCTCTATACGGGCCAACTCATCCACAGATGGTGGGCCTTGATGACGTACTGGAGCGTAGTGCGCATCGCTGTTTCAAACGTTGCCACCTCATCTGGGTTCTGGGCATACCATGCTAATAGTGGAGTCAGGATTGTAGTCTCCAATCCCTCCCCTCTTGATAGTACACCCCCACCTTCACAATCTTCTTCTACAGTAATCACCTCAGAAGAGCCAGTGTCCCCCTTGTCTCTTCCTGCCAGGTATGCGTTGTATTGATCATAGCTGTTGCCAAGCTCCTCATAGGTGCGGGGAGAGAGTAATCACACCCACATCGTTCCTCCCATCTTGATGCATCGTTGAACAGTGTGGCCTTGAATCTGTAATCTTCTATGAAGTTCCCCAGTATGCTTCTAAAGAGTTCTTTATCTTCTTCTCCCATCTCTTTGGGATTGAAGAGGGAGACATCACCGTGGCTCATGAAATTGAGGATCGGTTTATGTACAGGAGAATCCTCTCCTTCTCCTGTTCGTATACAATCAGGAAAATTACTGTAGCCATGAAATGATGCGGTCTTCTCCAATATACTCCTGAGGATATTGAAGTGATACGTAAATAACTCACCGGAATCAGCTACCGTTCTCAACTCCTCCAACAGTGCAATGTGGTGGAAGAACCAGAAGCACTCCTTTGCAAGAAGAGCTCTTCTGCATTACCGATCTTGTTGCAGAGGACATTGAAACATAGTGCATGGTGGGACGATACAATAACCTTGATATCGCATGATCCTTTAACAAGCCCTGCTAGACCAACTGCCACAGCAATGGCATTGTTATCATCAAGGGATGATATCGGGTCATCCACATAGATGTACTTAACCCAGCTATAGGAATCTGATCCTTCCACAACGAGCTGGACAATTGCTAGGAAAAAGCACCAGATGAAAATACTCTCTTCACCTCGGGATATCTTTATGTCATCCACTGTCTCGTTTTTTCCAGCTATTGTTACTCTGCGAGAAAAGCTAATTCTCCATTCGTCATAATCGATAATGAAGGTGAAATCAGCATATCTTCTAAGCATGTCACTGATCTTGCTCTCTATTACCAACTCCTTGATTCCCGAGAAGAACCTTGAATTGCTATTCAACGTAAGGAATCGCCTCTCATCGTTATCCAAGTCATTGTCCCAGGAGAATAGATCTTCAGTGAACGCACTGTAGTATAGGGTGTCTGCTCTCTTATCGCCTGTTTCCACATCAATCTCTTGCCCCAAGGACTTGAACGTTCCACAAAGCCTTGTCTTTCCTACACCGTTATAGGCAAAGAGGAGTATGTATTTCTTGTCATCAAGCAATCTTCTAAAATACGCAGCCATCTCTTCAAGAGAATCCATCTCCTTTGGATCAGCTATTCTTTTAAGCACGTAGTCCAGCTCTGCAAGCTTCTCATCGGATAATCCAGCTTTCAGATTGTATGTATCTCCACCTCGGGGGCATGAATAGTTATCTTCGAAAAGTTTTATGTATTGTTGGAACCCATTATTATTGAGCTTTTTGTCGACAAGACTTCTAAAATCCGTCTTTGAGAAAGAGGATGGGACCTTGAGTCTCATCCCCGTATCTTTCCAATTGATGGGTACAAACGTTGTAGCAACCCTCTTTTGTGTACTTTCAAATTATCAATCTTTTTGATCTGAGCTGTAATACGATCATCAATGCTAGAAAGACAATCAACAATCTTCTGCTGCTCCAGAAGGGAGGGACAATAGAACGTGAATGATTCATACTCAGCTGCACGTATTCCGGGTTGCATGGACTGCCCTGATAATCTCGCTACCCATTTCTCATAGCCTGATGTTAGGGTCTGGGCATAGATGAACGCTGGGCAATAGTCTCTGCTGACACTCCCATAGATCAACGAAGTAGAAAGAGGGACAGCATCATGTATATATGCGTTGCCAACGTTTGCTCCGGTTCCAACAAATGCAATATCACCTTCTTGGAGTACGGCAGGAGGTGCTTTCTGTATACTCGTGTGCAGGTTTCCAAACACGTCCTTGAATGAAGTCTTTTTCCATACACCACTATCATTGTATTCTGGGAATCTCCAGTCGGGAGAGGTCTTGTCTAACAACTTCTGCAGAAGGCCCTTCTTCTGATCCTTGAGAGCTGTGAGCTTGTTCTCTTCTGCAGCGATGAGCTCTTCAATAGAGGAGAGACAACCAGCAATTTTCTGCTGCTCTGCTTTTGATGTTGGAGTAGGTATGATAATGTTAAAAAAATCCGATGGTTTGATACTCAAGACACCACTCGATCCAAACCCTTTTGAAGTGTATTGTGCCAATTGTCTTCCATAGTAGTTGGTTTCAAAGTATCCGTTGTAGAAAGCTGGTACACAATCTTCATTAAAATGGAAGCTGATGTATGTATTGGGCACAGCGGCTTCATCATGCTCTTTGAGCATATATACACAACCCTGTGGATACTCACTGGAGTATGTCTTGGTGTAGGAGAAATCCCCTTTTCTGATTACAGTATAATAATCTCCAGAAATTGCAGGACCAGATCTCTTGGCTTGAGTAACAAACCCCTCTCCTGCCTTGATATGGACGATAGTGAACTGTCTGCCTCCAATGCTCTCAGTACGTTGTTCGGCCAAATCAGAGAGTTTATAAGCTTGCCAATTACCAGTAGAGAGGAATTCCTGGAAGCGGAGCTGGGGTTCTAATTTGTTGGTGTTACTACTATACATAGAGTATGTTTCTGGTTGTTGCTAAGTCTTGGAGCCCTTGATTATGAATGTTTGGCCATCACACTCTCTGTCCGCTATTTAACACTCGATGGCCGTTTAACTAAACCCGTGGCCGTTATTTGGCGCCATATGCAGCTCTATTAACGACTACAAAGTGCTAATGAAAAAAATAATCGTAAACCCATATATGAATCAATCAGGTTGATCTTGCGTGATATGATTCTTCAAATTGTTCAATCCGATTACAAGCCTCTTCTTTATTGAAAGAGTGGGTTTCAGTAAAACTGATTAGGACAGTCCTACCTTCAATTTTTCCAAACAATACACGGTTACTCCCACTTTTCTTCAAGCCTTTTTTGGTCAAACTATCTAATACATCAAGCCGATAGATATCGTATCTATTTTCACCTATGTTGATTACCTGAATCGGATCTGGGTGCCAATCAATGCTATACCGATGACTTCTTTTTTTCTTACTACAAGGAGGATGAGCCATCATCCGAGCTACTGATAATACAATCTCCAACTTATTATCCTTTGATGTATTCAGATCTTCTATAAAAGAATCACAGACTTCAAGGCTGTGTAAAATATCCTGGTTACCGGGAAAC
>LUZO01000138.1 GCA_001603685.1 Bacteroidales bacterium Bact_23 | reverse complement strand
GCATATTGATATTCAGCGATATATATTATTTTTTCTTTCTATCTGAAAATATATTACTTTTTGTTTAACAGGTTTGTATTCATTAACTTATTAGACTTATATTTGCCCGCGGAATCCGGCCAGGGTTCCACAGAAAAAGCAGATCCGGAAAAGTAATTCACAGAACCTGTTTTTTATGAAACGACTTACTGCTCTTTCGAAGCCGCTTTTGCGGTTTGCACCGGAAGAAACTGAAGCCGGCCGTAAGGAAATCCTCGGCGCAAACCTGGGGCGGCTCATTTATCTGCTATATGTGGGTGTTCCGCTTATGGCAGCCGAGCTTACATTTATATCATACAAATTTTCCGGTGCTACCGGTCAGGTACTCCAGTGGAGAACAGGAGCAACAACCATTCACTTTATTCTACTGATTTTCAATCTGATTACGGGTGCCGGCATTCTTTTTATCCGAAAGAAGAATCTGGCGGAAAAGCCACTGGTAAAAATAATTCCGCATTTTGTATTTATCTATTTCATCACGGCTGGAATAGCATTCACCACCGTTGACCAACTGATAACCTCGGCCATAACACCTTTTGTCATTACCTGTCTGATTTCAGCAATGGTTCTGATTATTTCGCCATTTATCACTGCAATTTACTACACCCTGGCCTATATCGCATTCTATCTGGCAATCAGCAGAATGCAGCTTCCCCAGGAGACCCTTATCTCCAACCTGATCAACGGTTTCACCTCAATTGTGATCGGCTGGGGTCTTTCGGCGATTTTATGGCGAAACTTTTTACAGCGTTTCAGAACGGTTGCCCTTATCAGGCAGCAGCAATCGGAATTGCAGATTCAGAACAAGGAACTGAATCATATGGTAAATGAGCTCAGACAGTTGAATACCAGCAGATCGAAGCTGTTCTCGGTAATTTCGCACGACCTCCGGGGGCCGATCAACAACCTGGGAAGCATACTGGAGTTGTTAAAAAACAAGAGCATTTCACTCTCGGATTTTGAGAAAGCCATTCCCGAACTCACCGACCAGGCCAAAGAGACAAGCGATTTTCTGGAGAATCTGCTCAACTGGTCGAAAAACAACCTGGGCGGATACAAGAACTATCCGGAATTGCTGGCTATCAACGATATTACGACCACCATCATAAAGCTGTATGAGAGCCATTCACAGAAAAAGGGGCTGAAAGTGGTGAATGAAACCGAGTCATGGCATGTGGCAATGGCCGATCCGGGGATGGTATCGCTTATCATCAGAAATTTTCTGGCAAATGCCATAAAGTTCTCCAAAACGGGCGGTAAAATCGTCATTTACAGCACGCTGAGAAATAACGAACTGGAGATTGGCGTAATCGACTCGGGCATTGGCATTGACAGCGACAGAATTCCCCTGCTTTTCACCGACGAGCAGAGAAGCACGAAGGGTACGGCCGGTGAAACAGGCACCGGGCTGGGGCTGCAGCTTTGCAAGGAGTTTGTGGAGCGCAACGGAGGCAGAATCGGGGTGGAAAGCAAAAAGGGCGAAGGCAGCAGGTTCTGGTTCACCCTGCCCGAGCCAGCAAAGGAGTAATCGCCCTATTATCCAACTACCAGTAAATCAACCATCCGGGATGCAGCAAGAGAAAGCGGAATATTGTTCCGGCAGACCAACTCCGGTCAGGATTTTGCTCGTTTCTATGCTGGCATTCGCATCAATCCTGCCGCTTTCCTGCTCGCCGGGCCGCAACCTCAGCCGCCGGGCACCCGAGGCGGTGGTGTGTGAACACTACAACGGAGCAGGCATGACCATGATTCAGGTAACCGACAACTACTATCCTCCGGGATGGAAACTGTTTCAGTCGGACAAGCGCTCGAATGGTGCAGCCTGGGCAGAGTTTCTTGCCTTCAAATACAATATCCCGCTGCATGTTTTTCTGTATGAGACCCAGCTACTGCAGTCAACGGGCTTCGAAAAAACAGGGAGAGCCGGAATCTCCGTTTATTACCCAAGCTGCACAATTAAGTACGGAAAGAAGAGGCTCGACAGTTACATTACCGACATCAAATCGCTGACCCACCGCACACCCACCACCCTTGCCTACGGATGCGGCAAAACGGATTAGGCTGCAGATCTGCCCGGCTATATCCTCGGCGGAAGAAACTCTGAATATACCGCCTGGGACTCGGGCGATACCGCCATAACCTGGTACGGCAAGGGATGCGGCTATGCCGGAGAAACCGACTTTTCCAATACGAAGAACATCAGATGCCGGCCGTCAGCAGGCCGGTTTTATTCGGATATGAGAAACGGGGCAAGCCTGGAACAGGCCGCCGCATTTGCCGGGGATCAGGTCAGGATTACAGCCGCAAATCACGGCTTTTATGTCAATTTCATCCACTGGCACGATATGGATCCCGATGGCGTTATCCCCTTTGGCGTGGAGGTGATGGAGCCGCTGTTTGAAGCTATGGCACGCGGCGCCGGGGGCGTTGCCACTGCCAAGGTGGATTACAATCAAGCGGTGGAGTACCTCTACCTGAAGGAAGCCGTCAGCCATCTGAGCGTTCAGAATAGCGGAAAGCATCTGGCACTGGATATCCGGCTGGACAAATCCCGGAAAGTTGACTACTCCGTAATCGCCACACCCCTTACCCTGCGGCTGAGCCTGCCTCCGAACCGCTATCCGGACAGCCGGAAACTGCTGAGCCACACATCTATCCACAGCATCCGGCAGCAGGACGGCTTCTTTTATGTGAATCTGAACCTGAATGCCGCGCAGGATGAATTCCATATTTCACTGCCCACTACCCGCCGCAAACAGTTCTACCCGGCTCCTGCGGAGGTACCACATCTCACCTATAATCCGGGTGCGCAGACGGTTTTCTCAACCATTCCCTCGCTTTTTGTCCTTTTCAGAAGGGCGGAAAACGCCCAGAATTACGAAGTTGAGGTTGCCGGCCGTACCATAACCCCTTCAATCACCTATCAGATGCCTTACACTGAAGAGGGCTACCGCTATTTTGTCGGCGCCATTACGCCGGACGGAGAGAGCAGTATGATAGAGGCGGGAGAGCTCAGGTAAAGTAAAAAGTTCTAAGTTCTAATTTCTAATTTCTAAATTTATTAAGTTGATACACAGGGTATTAGTCACGATGTAGGGATGTAATGAATCTAACAGAAGTAAGAGGTAAGAGGTAGGAAGTAAGAGGTAGGAAGTAGGAAGTAAGAATTGAGATCTGAGAGGTGAGAAATGAGTCCGCCGGAGACTAAAGTATAAAGATAAAAGGCAAAAGTAAAAAGTAGGGCCCTGCCGGTACCTGAGGTTCCCGCCGATGCCTGGCGGTGGCTGAGCAAAGTGAAGTAAAAAGAAATCCGCCGCGGCGGAGACTAAAGGAAAAAGTAAGACCTTAGCCGATGCCTGACGGTGGCTGAGCAAAGTGAAGTAAAAAGAAATCCGCCGCGGCGGAGACTAAAGGAAAAAGCAAGACCTTAGTCGATGCCTGGCGGTGGCTGAGCAAAGTGAAGTAAAAAGAAATCCGCCGCGGCGGAAGAAAAAGAAAAAAGGGAAAAGTAATCCGCACCGGCGAACCGCAATCCAAAATCCGCAATCGAAAATCTTTTACTTCATTGTCTGTTGCAGATGCAACACCCTGAAACCCTGCTCGAAATCTTCCCAGCGGATGGTTTTGGGGCAGGTAATCCTGCGGGTTTCGCCGGGCTGCATATCGAAGAAATTGTCCGAGAAGTTTACATCGGTGTTGTCGCTGATCAGCATAAGGTTTTTGCAGAATTTCTGCGCGGAAATCTCGATGGAGAAGTGGTCGCCCTTATCGCTGATGCGGGTTTTGATGCCGGGATCGGGCAGTTTCAGGTCTTTCGGACTGACAAAGATGGCGATATCCTTATCGATTATCCGCGTTCCATCCATGAGGCTTGCAGAGAGATACACCTTCTCCTTCCGGTGGTTCAGGGGCAGTTCCTTAAGATCTAGGCTGCAGATAAGCGCTGAGCCGTTGGCGGGGAGGGTTACCCTGTACGGACGGTTCCAGAGCGAGTTGCCGCTGAAATCGGCCAGGTTCAGGCGCAGGGTTGCGGAGGTCTTATTATCGGCATCCGAAACGCCGTAAACCAGCAGCCTGCCATCTTCAATCACCACCTGAATGATCTGATTCTTCAGCGCTTCCTTCACAAAATAGTGCATCGCCTTCCATTTGCCGTAGTAGTCGATGCCCGACCAGGAGGCTACCGGCCACACATCGTTCAGTTGCCAGTAGAGCGATCCCATGCAGAAAGGCATATCGGAGCGGTGGGTCTTCAATGCCATCCGGATGGCTTCGCCCTGCAGGATTTGTCCCACATAAAGCAGCTTTTCGAAATCGTCAGGGATCTGATAATCCTGCTCCATATACTGCCTGATGCGCAGGTTTCCGATGCCGCTCCGCTGGTGCGAAGCCATTACGGGCGATTCAATGTTCCAGTCTTCGGGCAGGGTATATTTCTTCACGCTGTTGAATTCGGGGAAGGATTGAAAACCGTACTCGGCCATAAAACGCGCTTTGTGGGTGCGGAATGCCGAAATTGGCTCCAGGCCGTGCCACACGCCCCAGTAGTGCACATCGCCGCGGTTTCCTTCCCAGTTGGCAAACACCCCGTTGCCCTGTGTGGGGGATGAAGGCCAGTAGGCCTGCTCCGGCGCCAGTTTGCTGACCGCCGCGGGCAGGATTTTGTGGAAAAGGGTATCGTAGCTGTGCCAGATTACGCGCCGCTGCGCTTCGTCGTACTTCTCCTTCCAGCCCCAGCCGCGGGTGAAATCGCCTTCGGCCCAGGCATACTCAATCTCGTTGTTGCCGCACCAGAGGGCAATGCAGGCGTGTCCGCGCAGGCGGCGGATGTTGTCTTCGGCCTCCAGCCGCACACTCTCCAGAAATGCGTCATCGCCTGGAAACATGGCGCAGGCAAACATAAAATCCTGCCAGATCATAATACCGTAGCGGTCGCAAAGCTCGTAGAAGTAGTCGTTTTCATAGATACCTCCGCCCCAGATGCGGAGCATGTTGATGTTGGCCTCAGCCGCCGATTTCACCATGTATTCGTAGCGCGCCGAATCAACGCGGGGCAGGAACATATCGTTGGGAATGTAGTTTGCGCCCTTGGCAAAGAGCGGCTTTCCGTTTACCTCAAAGTAAAAGCTCTCACCGTCGCCCTTTTTATCGGGTTTGCGAATGTGTTTCAGGCTGTGGATGCCCAGCGTTTTTTCAACGGCATGCACCGCTTCGCCGCCGTGGCGCAGCACCGCCTTTGCCCTGTATAGATTCTGCGGGCCGGCGCCGTTGGGCCACCAGAGGCGGGGCTTCTGAACCACAAAATCGAGATTTGCCTGCTGTTTTCCGGCTTTCAGTCCTAGATTCTTTGTGGCTACTACCCTGTCATCCAACAGGATATCAATGCTATAGTTTCCGGGCTGCTGCACAGCAAACTCCACTTCGGCAGTGAGGCGGCCCTCCTTTTCATTTACCTGATGCTGCCTCAGCCAGAGGTCGTTGATGCGGGCCGTACCGGTAATGATCAGCTCCACCGGCCGCCAGATTCCGGAAGTCACCAGCCTCGGACCCCAGTCCCAGCCGAAATGGTAGCCGGGTTTGCGGGTAAAGATGCTCACCTTTGCCGGCCCCATGCCGCCATTCTCCGACTGGTCATTATCGGCGGGCAACGGATAACCCAGTGCCTCCTGCTTCTTCAACCCTTCGAAGATGGGCGAATCGAAGCGGATAAACAGCTCATTTTCACCTGATTTCAAATATTTCGCCACTTCAGCTTCCCAGGTGCGGTAGAAGTTATCCGCTTTCAGGACGGGCGTGCCGTTGAGGATCACCGTGGCGTAGGTATCCAGCCCGTAAAACCGGAGCAGAATACTGCCGGCTTTCAGCTGAGCGGCATCCAGCGCAAATGTGGTACGGTACTCCCAGTTTACCTTGTCAATCCACTGAAGCTCCTTCTCGTTAAGCCGGTAGTAGGGGTCTTCAATAACCTTATTGTCAAGCAGATCGGTATGTACCGACCCGGGTACGGTAGCCGGTAGCCAGTCGCGCGTTCCGGCCTGGCGGAACTCCCAGCCCTTATCGAGGCTGATGGTGGTTTGTGCCTGCGAAAACAATGATAGGCTCAGTGCGAAAACTGCAGCCAATAGTATAACCGGTGATCTCATAATGCTCACTTGTTTAATGAATGGAAAACCATCCCACCTGATTAACAGCATTTTACAGCCGGCAGGATTGCAGGGCCAATTTAGTAAAAATCAACGAATGAAGGAAGATTCCTGGATTATTTTCATTGATCAGGCCTCCCGGTATCCGACGGAGCGACAGCTTGAGCGATATCTCCTCCCCTGCCCTTACCTCCGCCACCGGGTTAAAAATTGCACCTGAATGGCCGACGAACAGAGTTGCTTTCAGCAAATTCCTGAGTCCGATTTATTATCTTTGTAATTCATAAACGGGAATTGCTTTATGAAAACAACATTTTGGCCATGCCGATATGGCAGATATTTGCTTTTAATTATTCCGCTGATGGTGATGTCGCTCTCCTTTACCCCCTCAAAATCGTTCAGGATTGTCTTTTTCGGCGATTCGATCACCGAGCTTGGCGAAGCGGAAGGCGGTTACATTGACCTGATGCGCAAGGACATCGCCCGGCGCGGGCTGGATAACCGGTACGAGCTGATTGGCGCGGGCGTGAGCGGAAATAAGGTGTACGACCTTTTTCTTCGCCTGGACGAGGATGTGCTCTCCAGAAAACCGGATATGGTTTTTATCTACATCGGCATCAACGATGTATGGCACAAGCAGTGGGGCACCGGCACCGATGCCGATAAGTTTGAGCGGTTTTACCGGGCAATTATCCGGAAAATCAAAAATGCGGGAGCCGACCCGGTATTGTGTACTCCCACCGTTATCGGCGAGAGAACCGATTTCACCAACCAGCCGGACGGCGACCTGAACCTCTACGCCAAAATTGTGCGCAAAATCGCCGAAGATGAGTTGTGCAAGCTGATAGATCTGCGCGCTGTTTTTCTGGATTATAACCTGCAGCACAACCCGGATAACCGGTCATCGGGCATCCTTACCACCGACGGGGTGCACCTGAATGATGCGGGAAACCGTTTGGTAGCGGAGACTTTTTTGAGTGAGGTGTTTCCTAAGTAGGAGGGCTGAAGCCCGAGGTAGGAGGTAAGAGGTAGAAGTGAGAGGTAGAAGTGAGAGGTAGAAGTGAGAGATGAGTCCGCCGCGGCGGTATTGGGATTTCTTACCCCGACTTCGCTCGGCACGGCGCGCTTCGCTCGAAATGAGACGCAACTGTTCTTTAAAGAGGAGGGGTCAATTTGGGCGGCTGCGCCGCCCAAATTGACCCCCATTTCTTATTAAAAGATATCGTCATCCCGACGAAGGAGGGATCTGCCAAACTCAAGTAATACATTGATTCAATGAATGATAGCTGTGAAGTAAACCACCGCAAACAACCACTCATCCTCCACCGGCAGAACATATCTTCCACGAGTCCCCTCTTTTTTTCTTCCTGTACTTTTGGCTTGATCCAAAAGTACCAAAAGATCAAGGCTGCCTG
>LUZO01000137.1 GCA_001603685.1 Bacteroidales bacterium Bact_23 | reverse complement strand
ATTTTTTATCTCTTTCCTTATCCCAACTCTGAATATCAATTAAAATGGTGCAAATCAGCAAATTAGAACATTCAAAACTTAAGCAATCGATTGCATTTATCTGATTTCAGAAAAAACAATAAGCCAAATACCATGAATCGGGAAGTTTATTCAGTAGTATGGGTAACAAAAAAAGAGCCGGGGCGACATCTGTAAATGTAACCCCGGCAATATTTATTTCCTATTTGAAATCAGATTACTATCAGTTTCGAAACGACTGTTCCTTTTACTGAAGTTATCCGGAGCAGATAGGTTCCCGGGCGGCAATCCGACAAATCGAACAACGACCGGTGAATTCCCTGGAACGGTTTGTTTATTTCGGTAGCTTTAATGCTGCGCCCGCTGAGGTCGGTCATATTTACACTGAATACGCCGGCCGGTCCGTCGAGGGCAATATTCACCTCTTTGGCTGCGGGGTTGGGATAAATTCTGATGAGGTCAGCAGGCTTCAGATCGTCAATTCCGTAAGAGCATGCCACAAAAGTAAACGCCACGCCCACTGTCTGGCGGCTGGCACAGCCGGTTAAAGGATCGGTAACCCTTACCTCATGCTCCTGAAAATCGAAAGTGATGCCCGAAGTAACAATATCAATGGTGCGCTCCGTCGAGCCATTACTCCACAAATAAGCAGCTCCCGGATTTCCGGCATCGAGCACCAGGGTATCGTAAACACAAACCTGGATATTTCCGTTTTCCAGATGGAATTCGGGCTTTATCAGATTGATTACCGGAAGCGGATTTACATTTACCGTTAATGTGGTTTCAACCTCATTAAATCCATCGCTCACGATTAATTTATAGGTAGTGGTGGACAACGGGTTTACCGTAAGGGTGGCCTCCGTCGAAATCTCTTCATCCCCGAGTTTCCAGAGATAGGTATAGTAGGGAAAATTGCCGCCGCTGGGCAATGCCTGAAGGGTGGCGGTTTCGCCCATACAAATGGTTGAAGGCGTAGCTGAAGCCTGGGTTGCCAGCATACCGCCCACCACGGAAACCACCACCTGGTCGGGTTCGCTTACGCATCCGTTGGCATCGGTAACTACCAGACTGAATATCACCGTATTGAATAACTTGCGGGTTGTGGGCGCCTGGATGTTTGGATTCCAGAGGCTATCCGAAGGCTCCCAGTGGTAGGCAAAGGGCGGCAGTCCGATTCCGGCGCTTCCCTGAAGCTGGGTAAAGGTTCCGTTGTTTATCTGAAAATCTTCGCCGGCATTGGCAACCGGCAACGGATGTACGGTTACGGTCACCTCCGAGGTAGCAGGGTTATATCCGTCATCCACAGTTACCGTATAGGTAGTGGTTACGGCCGGCTCCACAACTGGATTTTTCAGGGTGGAGGTCCATCCGCCGGGCGCCTGCCACAGATAGGTATAAGGCTGCTGGGCATTCCCGCCAAAGGCATCCACATTCAACTGAACAGACTCCCCGACACAAATTTCATCCTTGCTGACCGATGCGGAAGCAGCCAGGGCATCACCTACAAACAGGGTAGCGGCAGGCGAGTTGGTTAATGGAGGACACAGTCCGCTGACAACACAGCGAAACTGGTGCGACCCCAGATCAAAAGTAGCGGGGTTGACGGTAAGCGTATTGGTTTTAGTTCCGGAAAAAGGCGGTGTCTCACTCAGGTTCTGCCAGAAAGCGGTGGAGTTGGGGCGTGTCTGCCATCTGAAACTGGTATCTCCGATTGTTTCAACATGAAAAACTGCCGCCCCCCCGATGGGAACCATCTGATCGTCGGGACCGGAAAGAACCGTGGGCAGCGGTTCGAGCTGAACATTAAATTTTTTGCCGTGCGGCGTTGAGTTGTTTGAGCAAAGGTCAACCACGGTACCGATAAGTTTGAGCTCATATTCACCGTTTTCATACATCGGCGGATAAACCTCAATGGTAAAAAACTTCTCCTGCTCACCGCCGGCCTGGCAACCCTGGCCATTCACACTGGTGATGATGTGTTCAACGCCCGATGGCGCTACCAGCACAAAGTCGTAAGTATTGACCGAAAGGCAGCGTACATTTTCGCTAAAGCCAAAATGGAGGGTGGTAGCTCCGGCGCAGCCCAGGTCATTGTCAACAAATGCGAGGGTAGGCTTCACATCATCAAAAATTCCGGCCGTTGACTCCTGAAAATCAAGAGTATAACCTGCCGAAGAGGTAGCAGTCCAGTTGCTTACACACAACACATAGGTATCGCCCGCCTGAACGGGAAGGTCGGCATTCCATTTATTGGTGTTGCCGCCGCCGTTGCAGTGTTTGGTGCCTCCCCTTACCGAGCTGATTCCGGTAGCTCCGTGATATCCGGGGCCGCCGGCAGCATTGCAGCTCGCCTGCATAAAAGCGGCATTATTGTAGATATCGCTGCACTCCATTTCGTTCAGATTAAAAACCGCCCAGTCGTAGTCATCGTTTGGATTTACCGGCGTAATCACAAAACTCAGCATACCGGAGGTTTGCACCGAAATAACATACCAGATGGAGTTGGTTTCGCCGTCCATGCAACTGCGCGGACAGCTCTGATTGGGATTGATTTCATTGGGATAATTTCCCGAGCCCAAAGGCACCAGCGGCTGATTGTAAAAACCGGTACATACCGGAATCGCCCCCAGGCAATCCTGAATGGTTGGAACCTGTGCCCGGCCAAAAACGCCCGTGATCAGGATAAAAATAACTGTTAAAAAGAACCCGGGCAGGCTAACCCTGTTTGAAGTGGAATTCATGATAAGATTTGTTTCCGTTATAAAAACCCGATTCGGTGTATAACGATTGAACAATGCAAAAATACTCTCTTTTCCCGGCAAAAACGCGTTCACCTGAAGGCAAATTTAAGCAATAATCCTGAATCTTTTAAAAGA
>LUZO01000136.1 GCA_001603685.1 Bacteroidales bacterium Bact_23 | reverse complement strand
TATCTTGACAAGGTTAATTTTATTCACTATATTTGTTATTACCAATTATTAACTAAAAACTATCAGCCATGAAAAGAAATTTACTATTAATTCTGCTATTTCTGGCCGGGAGTGCAATGCTCGCCCAGGCTCAGGTAGAAAAGGGGCATTGGTTACTTTCAGGTAATACCGGCCTCGATATGGCTTTTGGAAAGAATAAGGCCAAATATGGTAGTACAACCGAGGATGGAGATACCTATTCCAATTTTGGTTTTTATCCCAAAGCCGGTTATTTTGTAATTGATAATCTGGCCGTCGGCCTTATGCTTGATCTGGAGTTTAGCACCGAAAAAAGCCCGAAAGACAGTTATTATAGTTATAAGTATTCTTACACCAGCTTGCTTATCGGGCCTTTTGCCCGTTATTACATTACCGAGATAAACGATTTGTGGCCTTATGCCGAGGCCGGGATTGGGTTTGGTACACATGTGTCTAAGGCGACCCATGATTACAGAGACGGCAGCACTAATAAAAATACATCACCTTTATTCGGGTATCATGCCGGAGTTGGAGTTACCCATTTCGTGACTGAGAATGTGGGACTTGATGCTTTTATCGGCCTTGGCGGCAATTCATTGACCGAGAAAGGAGAAGAGGGAGGGGAATACAGATCTGCCGATAAGCGCAAATTCATTAGCAACCAGCTTATGATTAATTTCGGTTTTACCATTATTCTGGGGAATTGATTCATTAGGTTAAAAAGTAATCAATCCGGCGGGCGGCATAAGGCGTTCGCCGGATTTTTTTATCTTAACAGCCGTTCCCGATCCCTCTTTACGAGGGGTGATTAAATTCACAAGCAATCATTGATTATCTTTGCAGAGCAATTGCCGGTATTCCGATTCAATAAATCCTTTATCAGTGGAAGAGAAAAACAAGCTGGGCAGGAAAATCCTGTCGTGGTTTCTGCAGGGCTTGCTGTACACGGCCCCTGTGGTGCTTACAGGCTATATCCTGGTGATTTCATTTACCTTTATTGATGGCATTCTTACGGAGCTTATCATGCGGGTGTTTGGTTTCAGGATACCCGGGCTGGGGCTGATTGCCATTCTGATAATCATTACATTTATCGGCTTTCTGGGCTCTTCGATTTTTTTCAGGCCAATGATGGCGTATTTCGACAGGATTATCAGCCAGGCGCCTTTTATTAAGGTAATCTATACCTCCATCAAGGATTTTATGTCGGCATTTGTGGGGAAGGAGCGGCGGTTTACCGAGCCCGTACTGGTAAAGGTAAACCGGGAGAGCGACCTTGAAAAACTGGGATTCATTACTCAGAAAGATCTCTCGGTTCTTGGAATTCCGGATACAAAAGTGGCGGTCTATCTGCCTCATTCCTATAACTTTTCGGGCAATCTCTTCATTGTGCCTGTCGGGAATATCACCCCTGTTTCAGCTCCGCCCGCCGAAGTGATGAAATTTATTGTAACAGCCGGCGTTACTACTATTGAGAGCAAACCGGCAAAGGAGGCCGGTGAACCAAATGGCGCTGAGCAGGGTTAATAATGTGAATAAACTGATTTATAATGAGTAAACCTTTGATTTTAGTTATCAACGACGACGGGATTCATGCTCCCGGCCTCAGGGCGCTGATTAAGGCGGTGAGGCAACTGGGCGACCTGGTTATCGTTGCACCTGATAAACCCATGTCGGGCATGAGCCATGCCGTTACCCTGAACACCCCCTTACGGGTTCATAAACTGAAGGAGGAGGAGGGCTATGCGGAGTATTCATGCAACGGCACTCCCGCCGATTGCGCAAAATTAGGCCATAAAGCCATCATCGGCAGGAAGCCCGACCTGCTTGTATCGGGAATCAACCATGGATCGAACGCTTCGGTAAATGTGGTCTATTCGGGCACCATGGCGGCCGTGATTGAAGGCGCCATGGAAAATGTGCCCTCCATCGGCTTTTCGCTGAACGATTATTCCATCAATGCCGATTTCAGCAAGTGTGAGCCCTATATCCTTTCGATTGCCAGGAAGGTACTCGAAAACGGATTGCCCGATTATACCTGCCTGAATGTCAATATCCCCGCCGTAAATGGCTCGCCCATCAAGGGAATTAAAATTGTTCGCCAGGCGCTGGCATACTGGGAAGAGAGTTTTGAGCACCGCAAGGATCCCCATGAACGCGACTATTTCTGGCTGTCGGGAACCTTCCGCAACCGCGACAACGGCGAAGATACCGACGAATGGGCGCTCAGGAACAACTATGTTTCGGTGGTGCCGCTGCATTTTGACCTTACTTCCCATAAAACCATACCTTTGCTCAGGGACTGGGAAACCGGAAATTTAAACTGATCAGCTCCTTAAAGACTATGTGGAGAAAAGATAACTTTTTTATCGGAATGCTGGCATCGCTGCTGCTGACGCTGGTTTCGTCGGTGGCGGTCGTTTACGGGGTGGCGCCGCTTTTCAAATCGCTTTCGGGAGCTGTTCCGGCCAATAAGGTAATTCTGCTTGCCTTTATTCCGGCGCTGTTTCTGATGCGCTGGTACATGACAAGAATAAAATGCGAAAAGTCGGGAATGGGCGTGGTTACCATTGTGTTTATCGGCATCATCCTCTACTTTGTGCTGCTCGACAAGGCTGATTTCAGCATCTATCCCTTCTGAACCGCTTCTGTATTGTGAATCCTGCCATCCGCAAATGAAATACTACCTTATAGCCGGTGAAGCCTCGGGCGATCTGCATGCCTCAAACCTGATAAAGGCATTGAAGCGGCGCGACCCGCATGCGGAATTCCGCTGCTGGGGCGGCGATCTGATGCAGCAGCAGGGCGCGGTAATCGTGAAGCATTACCGTGACCTCGCTTTTATGGGGTTTGTGGAAGTGGTGATGAACCTGAGAACCATCCTTGGCAATCTGAGCTTCTGCAAAAGGGATGTAATGGCATACCGGCCCGATGCGGTCATCCTTGTGGATTATCCCGGCTTCAACCTCCGCATGGCAAAGTTCCTTCATGCGAAGGGCATCCCCGTCATTTACTACATTTCGCCCCAGATCTGGGCGTGGAAGCAATCGAGGGTTCGTACCATCCGCCGGGTAGTCGATAAAATGCTGGTAATCCTGCCTTTTGAAAAGGAGTTTTATGCCGGTCACGGTTATGAAGTGGAATTTGTAGGCCATCCGCTGCTGGATGCCATGGCTTCTGTGCCATCGGCGAACGCCGGGGGCGGAAATGAGAAGCCGCTTGTGGCATTGCTGCCCGGAAGCCGCAAACAGGAGATAAAGGCCGTGCTGCCCGAAATGCTGAAAATGGTTCCGGAATTTCCGGAGGCCGGTTTTGTCATTGCCGGTGTGGCATCCGTGGGAGAGGCGTTTTACAGAAAAGCTGCCGGCGGAAAGGAGATCAGCATCGTCATGGGCCGCACCTACGAACTGCTGAAGCAGGCGGATGCCGCCCTGGTAACCTCCGGCACGGCAACCCTGGAAACGGCGCTGGCCGGAACGCCGGAAATCGTCTGCTACCGGGGCGGAACCCTTTCGTACCTGATTGCAAAAAGGCTGGTAAAGGTGAAATACATCTCGCTGGTAAACCTTATCATGGACAAGCCGGTGGTGAAGGAGCTGATCCAGAGCGACCTGAACGCAGGAAATCTGAAGAGCGGCCTGAGGCAGTTGCTTTACGATAAGGAGCATATTGCCGCACTGCGCCGCGATTATGCGGAGCTGAAGCAACGACTTGGAGGCGAGGGGGCATCGGCGAGGGCTGCGGAGGCCATAGTTAAGTTTATGAATGAACAGAAAGGGCGCTGAGAATGGCGGATTCATAAGGAAAACTGCTATTTTTGCGCTTCCAAAAACCGGAATACAGATGAAACTGACGAATTTACTGGCATATGTGATTCTCCCGGGCCTGATTTTACTGGCCGGATGCAACAATCAGAAGAAAGCCGCTGAAACGGCTTCCGAGGCTGAGAAGGTTGCCGATACGGTGGTGGCGGCACATCCCGATGAAGAGGAATTTGACGAGATTCCCGTAATCAGGGATATTGAGGAGGGGAAGCCGTCAACCAAAACCTCGGCAGCACAAAATGAGGAGCTGCTTACCTCCATTGTTTACAGAGGGAAGGGGGCTGCTGAAAGGCAAAATGGGGTGAAACTGGCTTCAGCCGGAGATTTGCAGGGGGCGATCAGAGAGTTCACAAAATCAATTGAAATTCATCAGCGAAACCCGGATGCCTATTTCTACCGCGGCAAGGCCAAATGGGAGCTGAAGGATTACAAAGGTGCGGACGAAGATTTCTCAAAAGCGATTGAAATCAGGCCGTCGCAGGCGCCTTACTATTACTACAGAGGTCAGATGTATTACGAGCAGAAACGGTATCCCGAAGCGCTTGCCGATTTCGATACTGCCTATGCCCGTGCTTTTTATTATATGGATGCGGTGAATTTTAAGGGAGTAGTGCTGGCTGCGATGAATCGCCATGAGGAGGCGATTGCCGCTTACGATAAGGTGATTGAGGAGGTTCCCGGCCATGCCCTGGCGTGGTTCAATAAAGGGACATCACTGGCTGCCCTCGACAGGTTTGCCGAAGCCGAACAGATGCTGACCCGGGCAGTGGGGATCGACAGAGGCTATATCCAGGCATACACCAACCGCGGAAACTGCAGATTTATGCTTGAAAAATATGCTGAGGCGGTAGATGATTATACAAAATCGATCAGCCTCAACCAGAGCAATCCGGATGCCTTTTTTAACAGGGCATTTGCCAACCTGAAGCTCGGGAAGCAGACGGAGGCGTGTGCCGATTGGCAAAAGGCGGTATCGCTGGGCCATAAAACGGCGGCGCAGATGCTGAAACAGTATTGTAAATAACTGCTTTGCCCGAAAACCGGCCTTAAGTGGAAATGGCCGGCGTTCAGGAATGAAAGGTGAAAACAATGCCGGAATACCAATCCGGTTTATTTCATCCTGTTACAGAAACCCATTTGAATAGTGCCGTAAAGGCGACTAAATCGGGCTGGCGGAAAAATATTCCGCTTTCGCCGGATGGCATTGATTTGTATCCGATAATTTTTTATTTTTATGGATACATTACAGGCATTCCGATTCAGTACCTCGTAATACACCCGGCAGTATGAAAATCTGGACAAGGTTTCCGTTTGTAAGGCTTGTTTTACCGCTGATTGCGGGGATTCTGCTGAACCGCTTTCTCCCCGTCGACATTTCGAAACCCTTATTTGCCGCCACCTTTCTGCTTACTGCTTTGCTTATTCTGCTCCGGGTTACGGGGCTGGATGGCCGCAGCTACCGTTATCGCTGGATATTCGGGATATTGTTGAACCTGACCGTAATATTCCTGGGCTACGACCTCTCGGTGTTGCATAATGAGCTGAATGCAAAATCGCATTTCGCGCACTTTGCCGGCGAAGAAGGGGTTGTTCTTTCCGGAACCCTGACGGAGCCGCCATCCGAAAGGGCAAATTCATACCGTGCGGTAGTAAAAATGGATCGCATGTCGGCCGGCGGTGAACTGAAAACGGTGTCCGGCAAGCTGATGGTCTATTTTGCCAAAGACTCACTTGCCCGCAGCCTGCAATACGGCGACCGCATCCTTTTTTCGGCATCACCGGTCAGGGTAGGGCCGCCCGGAAATCCCGGCGAGTTTGATTATGCCGGATACCTGGCCAACAAAGCCATCTATCACCAGGTGTTTCTGAAGCAGGGAAGTTATTTAGTGTCCGCTGAAAAGGGCGGCAATCCTTTACGGGCGCTGGCATTCAGGGCCAGGGAGAGCTTTCTGCATATTTTCGAAGCGTATGGAATAGCCGGGAAGGAGTTTGCGGTAGCCGCCGCACTCATCATCGGTTACAGCGAGCGGCTTGATCCTGAGCTGAGGCGCGAGTTTTCGGGCTCGGGAGCCATGCATATCCTTTGTGTGTCGGGGCTGCATGTGGGCATTATTTTCCTGATGGCCGACAAATTTTTCTTCTTTCTCGGGAAACGCAAAAAAGGCCGCTATCTGAAACCGGCCCTGATCATTCTGGTAATCTGGTTTTACGCGCTGATTACCGGCCTTGCCCCTTCGGTGATGCGGGCTTCACTGATGTTTTCGCTGGTGGCGGTAAAGGGAGCGCTCAGCCGCGAATCGCACATTTTCAACACCCTGGCCGCTTCCGCATTTATCCTGCTGGTTATCAACCCCTCGTTTCTGTTTGAAGTGGGATTTCAGTTGTCCTATTTTGCCGTTGCCGGAATTGTCATCTTTCAGCCCCATTTTGCGGGGCTGTGGGTAACGCAGTCGAAAGTGGTTAAATACATCCGCGATATCCTGCTGGTTTCGCTGGCAGCACAACTGGTAACCGGCCCGCTTTCGGTACTTTATTTCCATCAGTTTCCCAATTACTTCCTGCTTACCAACCTGCTTGTGATTCCGTTTGCCGGCATTCTGATATACAGCGGCGTTATTTTTCTGGTTTTTTCATTCATCCCGCTGCTTGGAAAAGTTGCTGCCATGGTGCTGGTGGCTGAGATAAAAGCGCTGAACGGCGTGGTTGCCTTTATCGAAGGTGCACCGCATGCCGTAAGCCGCAACCTTTTCCTTCCGGGATTTTCGGCGGTGCTGATTTATGTGCTGCTCTTCGCCGCACTCGGCTGGCTGCTCACCCGTGAAAGGCGATGGCTTGCTGCGGCGCTTTCGGCTGCGGTGCTGATAGCCGCCGATTACTCGATGCTGGGAATCAGGCGTGCCCGGCAGCAGATGATGATTGTGCACAACCTTAACCGCCATTCGGTGGTGAGCGTGGTAAACGGCAGCAGCCACCTTATTCTTGCCGACTCGGCCGTGATAAACGATCCGTCGCAATTGAACTACCCGCTCGAGGGTTTCAGGATTGAGGCCGGCCTGGATGAACCGCAGTTCGCAGCCCTGGCTGCAGGAAGCGCCGAAAATGCCGCATGCCGGTTCAGGAATGGATTTTTGTGGTTTAACGGAAATCGCCTGGCCATCATTACCCCCGCTTTCAGAAAACCGCCGGAAGGGAGGACGCTCAGGGTGGACTATGTAATCCTTACCTCGGACGCCCGCCTCACCGCCGGAGAACTTGCCGGGTATTTCCCCGGCGCCCGGTATATCGCCGATGCCTCCAACTCGTTACGCCGCACCCGGCAGTGGAAAGCCGATTTCGAAAAGCTGGGTATCCCGTTTTACAATACCCGCGAGCAGGGCGCAATGGTAATCAGAAGTGAGAAGAAGCCGGTGCGCCTTTGAAGTTGCACAGATACCCTATATAATCTTAATGGAGTAAAAGGTAGGTTTTTTTATGGTCAGTATTCCAGATGCAGCATAATGGGCAGGTGATCGCTGAAACCGCCCTGATACCGCATGCCGTTGTAGGTTCGGAAAGGTTTGGTGCCGTTGTGGGTTTTGTCATCTTCGAGCAGAAAGGGCAGCCGCAGAATTTCAGCACCCTGTCCGCCCAGCCGCAGCCCCTCTTTTTTATTCAGCAGGGGAGAGGAGATGATGAACTGATCGAGTACCGACCACTCTTCCCTGAATTTGTGCGTTCCCCTGTCCCATTTGCCCATAAGCGGATGCATCAGGTTGAGCAGGTAGAATCCGGGGGTATCCTGTATTTTATCCTTTGCATCCAGGTGAACGAGTACGCTTTCGTCGTTGGGCTCATCGTTGAAGTCGCCGGTGATTACAATCAGCGCCTCCCGGTCGGTCTGCCGGATGGAATCAACGGCGGCACGCAGGGTAAGTGCGGCATCGCGCCGCCGCGGGATGGTTGCTGTGGCACCTCCGTATTTCGATGGCCAGTGGTTGATGAACAGATGCAGGGTGTCGCTTCCGGCAAGCCCCTTTACATAAAGGATATCGCGGGTGGCCGATACGCTGTCGCCTTCGAATATCACCGGAATGGCGCGGTGATACAGGTGTTTGAATTTGCCGGGCCGGTAGATCAGGGCAACATCAATGCCGCGGGCGTCGGGCGACTCCTCATGTACTATCCGGTAGCCAAAGCGCTCAAGCGGCGTGCGTTTCAGCAACTGGGTCAGTACAAAACGGTTCTCAACTTCGCAGAAGCCCACAATTTCAGGCGGTTCCCAGCCTCCCGCACTGATGATCACCTTTGCGGTATTCTGCAACTTTCGCTCAAACTTCTTCCAGGTCCAGGCTCGCATGCCGGTGGGCAGAAACTCGTTGTCGTTCTTCAGCGAATCATCAAAGGTATCGAACAGGTTCTCGACATTGTAAAACATCACCCTGAACTCCCCGGCCTTTGCGGGCTTCTGCTGGGCCGATGCCTGATGCCAAACCAAGGCAAACAGCACCAATATAATAAGGTGTATCGTGCGGATGTTTTTCGGGTTTATCATAATCCGGGCATTTGCATTACAAACATA
>LUZO01000135.1 GCA_001603685.1 Bacteroidales bacterium Bact_23 | reverse complement strand
CGATGTTACCCAGGGCGAGACCTACCCCATTACCATCACCAACCCCAGTCCGTGGTCAAGTGATATCTGTGGCGTATATATCGACTGGAATCAGAACGAAAGCTTTGATGATGCAGGTGAATACTATGCACTTACAAGCGTAGGTGGCGGCGCTTCATTTACCGGTAACATTGCCGTTCCCGATAATGCACTGGCAGGTCCTACCCGTATGAGAGTTCGTCTTCAGTACAGTGGTACCATGTCACCCTGCGGCAACTTTACCTATGGTGAAGTGGAAGACTATACCGTAAATGTAAAGATGTCTTCTTTCATCGTAGCCGTAACTCCCGCACAGGGTCAGGTAGCCGCCGGAAGCTTTGTTGATGTAGCCGTTAAATTCAGCTCTTTCGACTGGCCTCTTGGTCTGCACAATTCAAGCCTTGCTCTTGAGACCAACGATCTTGCACACGCCAGTGTTACCATTCCTGCAGCCATGCTGGTTTACAACCCGGGTATGATTTCAGGAACCGTTACCAGCGCAGTTGATGGTTCGCCCATATTTGCTGCCGATGTAACCGCCGGAGCCTACAGCACCTCAACCGACGCCGATGGTCATTATCATTTCGTTGTTGATGCCGGTACCTACAACATGACCTTCTCGAAGCTTGGTTACACCACCGAGTCAGTAGCAGGCGTAGTAGTAACCGAAACCAACACCACCGTTGTTGATGCTGAGCTTGAAGAAGGATTCTATCCTCCTACACTTGTACATGCCGTAGTTAACGAAGCCGATACCCAGACAGAAATTACCTGGGGACTTCCTCAGCCCGACTATGAAATCGTTTATGACGACGGATCAGCCGAGAACTATGCAGCATGGGCACTTCCGGGCAACATGAATGCCGTTAAATTCACCCCTGCCGGATATCCTGCAACCGTAACCGGTGGCCGTATCTATGTAGGTGATGGCAGTTTCCCGAACAACAATACCGGATTCCTCGGCACCACCTTCGGCGTAGTAGTTTACGCAGCCGACGGCGCCAATGGCATGCCGGGCACCACACTGGATTCAATTTCAGTTGATGTAACCAACTACGGCTGGATTGAGTTTGGCGGCCTTGAGGCTACTGTAACTTCAGGCAACTTCTACCTTGCCATGGTTCAGGGCGCTCAGTCACCCAACTGTGCACCTGTTGGAATCGACCAGACCATCCCGACCCTGTATCGCAGCTATTCACGCAATGTATCAGGCGGTGGAGCATGGACGGTATCTCCTTTCCAGGATATGATGATTCGTGCTTATGTAAGCGGCCCGGTTCAGACCGACGGTACTCTTGCAGCCAGCAGCGAAACCAAATCACCTGCAAAACAGCGTCTGCTTATTTCACAGTCAGCTCCCATTGCCGTATCAGGCGTTGAAGGCCAGGGTCAGTACCTTGCACTTCAGGGCGCAGAGCGTGGCGTTACCAGCTACAAGATCTGGCGTGTTGCCGGTTTCGATCCTGAAGTTGGACCCCAGACCGGAGCACAGACACTTCTGAGCGGTAATGTTGCAGCCACCAACTACACCGATGTAGCTTACGGTCCTCTGCCCGAGGGCTGGTATGCCTATGCGGTAGCCACCAACTACACCAATGGCGGAGAGTCAGAAAAAGTATTCTCCAACATTGTTGGCCATAAGAAGCTTGTTACCGTAACCTGTAATGTAAGCCTTACTACCGGCGGCAGCCCTGCCGGCGCAGTAGTTCGTCTTACCGGCCATGACTATCCGTTCGAAGTTTACACTGCAACCGTTCCCGAGGATGGTACCGTAGTGTTTGAAAATGTATGGAAAGGCCATTACACTCTGTTTGCAGGCAAGGTTGGCTTTGATGATTATGTAATTACACCGAACATCACCACCAACCGTACCTTCGACATCCTTCTTCTTGAGCGCAAGTACAAACCGAGAAATCTGTATGTTGATGATCTGACCCTTGTTGCTACATGGGATGAGCCTCTGGCAGTTGCCGTACTCGAAGATTTCGAAGGCGGTGTATTCCCGCCTGCAGGCTGGCAGACCTCTACTCAGAACACCAACGGCTGGTATGCAACCACCAATGGAAGCAGCACCAACTGGACAGTACCTCCTCACACCAGATATGCTGTTACCAACGACGACGCTGCTAACGGTAACGGATGCTGCGACTATCTGATTACTCCTGAAATGGACTGGACCGATCTTCCTTCATATCGTCTGAACTTCGCCAGCTTCTTTGACGGCGCATACAGCCAGAGTGCTTATGTAGAGATCAGTACCGACAACGGAACCACCTGGACTGTAATTCATACCATGGCTCCTGCACCCGGTGCATGGCAGGACATTGAGATTGACCTTGCACAGTTCTCAGGCGCCAACGGTCTTGGCAGCGTATGGGTTAACTTCCACGCTGACGACAACGGCGAATGGGCAACCGGCTGGGCCATTGACGATGTATCAATTGCTTCTGGCGGAGTAGCATTCGACGGCTACGGCGTATTCCTCGATGGAACCCTTGTTGACAACACTCCTGAGGAGACCTACACCTATACCAACCTGAACTATGGCCAGCAGTACCTCGCCGGTGTTGCCGCACTTTACAGCTCAGGATACTCAGAACTGGATACCTATCTGTTCCGTTCACGCTATCTGATTCCTCCTGACAGCCTGCAGGGAGAAAGCCCGCTGATGACAGACTATGTACATCTTACCTGGTTACCTCCTTTGACACCGGCTGATTACATTGTAAGTGATCCTGTTGAGCGTACCGAAATGCCTAATGCATCAGTAGAGTACAGCCCTGTAATCACCAACATTACTTACCTGAATCCTCCTGTAACTGAGGATCTGTGGGATGTTCTGTTAATATTCAACGCCAGTGCAGCTGCACATCCTGGTATTGAAACCGACGGCGTAAACATCTACACTGCTTCATGGAACAGTGCAGGTCTGTCGAAATATGCACTTGACGGAACCTGGCTTGAAGACTTCACCATCCCCGGTGTTGCCAACATCAGAGACCTTGCTTACGACGGACAGTACTTCTATGGCGGTGCTGCAAGCACAACCATCTTCCGTATGAACTTCACCGACAAGATTCTTGTAAATACCATTACAAGTGCCGGTCCTGTTTCACGTCACATTGCCTACGATCCTACTGCCAACGGCGGTAATGGTGGTCTGTGGCTTGGCGACTGGGCAACTCTTGGACTTATTGACATGAATGGTGCTCTTCTGCAGTCGGCCAGCATCTCACTGAGTGGACTCTACGGCTCAGCTTACGATAATGTAAGCGCCGGCGGACCTTACCTGTGGCTGCACGACCAGAACGGAAGCGGTGCTGAAGTTCATCAGCTTTCACTTGCTACTATGGCTCTTACCGGAGTTTCGTTCAATGTACTTTCAGTACCTGGCGTTCCTTCAAGTGCAATCGCCGGAGGTCTTGCCGCTTCAGGTCATGTAGTACCCGGTAAATTCATCCTTCTTGCCAACGTTCAGGATGATCCCAACGTTGTTGTTGGTCTTGAGCTTGCCAACTTCAGTGGTGGCGGCGGCGGTGACGTTCCTGCTAACCTGCTTGGATACAACATCTACCGCGACGATGCGCTTGCTGCTTATGTTGAACATCCTCAGCTCGAGTACTTCGACCTTAACCTTAATCCGGGTACCTATACCTATGAAATCACCGCTGTTTACGACCTGACTCCTTACGGATACGCAGGCCAGACCGGTGAATCAATGGTAGAAGGCCCGATTGATGTTACTGTTGTTTATGGTTATGAACTGCCGTTCTATGAAGACTTCACAACCGGCCTGTTCACTACCAACCGCTGGACTGTTGACGGTGCTAACTGGAGAATTGCCGGCCAGGCAGGTAACCCTGCACCAAGCGCAGAATTCTTCTTTA
>LUZO01000134.1 GCA_001603685.1 Bacteroidales bacterium Bact_23 | reverse complement strand
ATGGAATTGAAAATCAGGTTTAATTCCTGAGCTTCATTTTTCAGTGCAAACGACTCTTCTGTTTTCTCAGGTACAGCCGTGTTTATCATCCTCAAAAAGAAAGCGGTTTCTTTCTATTCCTTTCTGCAAATTGAGATTTTGTGTTTAAAGTCACGCTTACTTTCTGCATTATCGGCTTCGGCATAGTTTGCTCCTATGCTTGTTCCGGATTTAACCAACTGATAAATCAATGGCGTAGTAACCACTGTTCTTGGCAAGGAATTGCAAAAGCGAATGATATCCTCACCAAAAACGGCAGTCCGTTCAAGAAGGTCATATATTTTTTCTTTTTGTGCCATCGATTATTTAAGTCGATTTATCTAAACCATTGTTCATCAATACGATAAGCCTTTTTGAAATTAGAAATTAGACCTTAGAAATTTCTCTCAGACTTATTCATTTCTTTCCTCCAACCCATCCCGGCTTCCGTTTTTCCAAAAACGCCGCCATCCCTTCCTGCCCTTCTTCTGAGGCGCGGATTTCGGCGATCACTTTGGCGGTATAACTTTTGGCTTCTTCCATATTGATCTTGTTGCAAACGGTATCAATCAGCTTTTTGCAGTGGGCGATGGCATTAGGGCCGCTAGTCAGCAGGTGTGATATCTGTTCACGCACATGTGCATCCAGTTTATCGGCCGGCAGCGATTTGTTTACCAGCCGGTAGTGTTCAGCCTCCTTTCCGTTGATCCGCCGTCCGCTAAGCATCAGCTCCCGCGCGCCGTATTCACCAACCCGTTTGATTACATAAGGCGATATGGCTGCCGGTATAATTCCGATTTTCACTTCCGAGAGTGAGAACATTGCCTCATCATCGCAGAAAGCCATATCACATGCCGAAAGCAGTCCGTTTGCACCACCCATGGCTGCACCATGAACGACTGCAATGGTAGGCTTCGGACAGTGGTAGATGGTGTGGAAGCACTCCGCCAGCTGAAGGCTTTCGCGGTAATTCTCCTCATAGCCGTATGTCGCCACATTGCGCATCCAGTTCAGGTCGGCGCCGGCACAGAACGACTTGCCCCGGCCCCGGAGCAGTATCACGCGGATATCATTTCGCTCTCCCAGCTCCTTAAACGCCCGGATCAGCTCACCGATCATCACTTCATTAAAGGCATTGCGGATCTCAGGCCGGTTCAGCCAGACTGTTCCGGTCTGATCTGTGATTTCAATTTCGAGGGTGGTGTATTTTGTGGTCATGGTTGTTTTTTTGAAGTCAGAGGTCAGAAGTCGGAAGTCTGAAAATGAGATTGTGAATCATTTCCATACTTCGTGCAGCTTCCAGATTTTGCCTCCCAAATTGTCGTAATCGATAAAAAGTTCGTCAAAAATTTCAGTCTGAAGATATTTGCAATCCTTCAGAAATATCAGCCAGGATTTTGTCTCCTCAAGGGATCCAAGTGAATGAACGAGATGTTTTTTAAATTGAAGTGGATAAATTCTCTTTCCCCAACCTTCTGCAATATTTGCAGCGATTGATCTGGATGAGCGCCTTATCTGATCGGTGAGGGAGAACTTCTCATCAACCGGGAATTTAGCTGAAAGAAAAAATATCCTCATAGCAAGCTGATGGCTTGTTTGATAAATTTCAAGATCCGTGAAAGTCTTTATCGGAGGTCGGTCAGCCATAGGTTTTTTCATTAAGATTTTTCCATTTAAAAATTAAACTCATAAGTCTGATTCTCAATTCTTACACAATTTTCAGAAACATCTTCTCCACCGCTTCTATCACTCTTCTGACCTCTGACATCTGACCTCCGACCTCCGGTCACATCCTGAATACCCCGTACTTCGTCTCCTCCCACAGCTTATTCATCGAAGTCGAGATGCCCATTGCGAGAATTTTCCTGGTATCTGCGGGGTCGATGATGCCGTCGTCCCAGAGGCGGGCGGTACTGTAATAGGCTGAGCCTTCCTCTTCGTATTTTTTCAGAATCGACTTTGTGAGGGCCTCTTTTTCATCCTCCGGGAAGACCAACCCTTTGGCTTTCAGTTGCTCTTCTTTAACGGTGGTGAGTACGCCTGCTGCCTGTTCGCCTCCCATTACCGAAATTTTGGAATTGGGCCACATAAACAGCAGCCGGGGTTCGTAGGCGCGTCCGGCCATGGCATAGTTTCCGGCGCCGAAGCTACCACCGAAAACCACCGTAAACTTTGGTACCCTCGCATTGGCAACGGCGTGTACCAGTTTGGCGCCGTCGCGCGCAATTCCGCGCCGCTCATAATCGCGGCCTACGATAAAGCCGGTGATGTTCTGCAAAAACAACAATGGCACATTGCGCGAGGTGCAGAGTTCGATAAAATGGGCGCCTTTCAGGGCCGTTTCGCCGAAAAGCACGCCATTGTTGGCCAGAATGCCCACCGGGAAACCCATGATATGGGCAAAACCGGTGGTAAGCGTGGGGGCATAGCGTGCCTTAAACTCATGAAAGCGGCTTCCGTCCACCATCCGGGCGATGATTTCCTTTGAATCGACCGGTTTGCGCAGGTCGATGGGGGCGATGCCGTAAATCTCCGAAGGATCGTAATAGGGCTCTTCGATGGCAATCAGATCGAGGGGCTGCCTGACCTGTGGCTTCAGGGTGCGAAAGATATCGCGGCAGATGCGGATGGCATGGCGGTCGTTCTCGGCCATATGGTCGGCGACGCCGGAGATGGAGGTATGCACATCGGCACCGCCCAGTTCCTCTGCTGTGACCTCTTCACCGGTGGCAGCCTTTACCAGAGGCGGCCCGCCGATAAAGATGGTTCCCTGATTGCGGACGATGATGGTTTCGTCGCTCATTGCCGGAACATAGGCTCCGCCGGCGGTACAGCTTCCCATAACAATAGCAATCTGCGGAATTCCCTCTGCCGACATCCTGGCCTGATTGAAAAAGAAACGGCCGAAATCATACTTATCGGGAAAAACCTTTGCCTGCTCCGGAAGGAATACCCCGCCCGAGTCAACCATATAGACGCATGGCAGATGATTCTCCATGGCAATCTCCTGGGCACGCACATGCTTTTTGATGGTTTCCTGCACATAGGTGCCTCCCTTGATGGTGGCATCGTTGGCAACAATCATCGCTTCGCGTCCGTGGATAACCCCTATGCCGGTAATGATGCCCGCCGAAGGAAACTCGTTGTTGTACAGGCCATAAGCTGCCAGGGTTGACAATTCGAGGAAAGGCGTATTGGGGTCAATCAGCAGATCAATCCGCTCGCGGGCAAGCAGTTTGCCGCGCTCCTTGTGCTTTTTGACGGCCTGAGCGGGAGCACCGTTAATGGTATCGCTCATCCGCTGCCTGTATTGGCCCATCAGCTCCTGATAGGCATCATAATTCGAGCGGAATTCCGCTGAACTGGTGTTGATTTTTGATTCGATTCGATACAAAGCCGGAAGGTTTTATGAAGGAATACTGATATATGATTGCTAATATATGAAAATTCGGAATAGAAATACTAAACAAAAGAAAAAGCAGGGTTGTTCAGCCCCTGTTTCCATATCGGCTGACACAGACTCAATCCCGGCCCTGCAGGGGGATTTCGCTATTCAGAAACCGGTATTATGCTGTCCGGCTTAGATCTCCGCTTTGCCTCTTCCTGATATTCTGTTCACAATCAGTGCGATGGCTCCGTCGCCGGTAACATTGCAGGCGGTGCCGAAGCTGTCAACGGCAATGTAGAGGGTAATCATCAGTCCGGTCATTTGTTCGTTGAACCCCAGCGAACTCTGGATAATTCCCACGGCGGCCATAATGGCTCCGCCCGGCACACCGGGAGCCGCAATCATCACAATTCCTAGCATAAAGATAAATCCGAAGAAGGTGATAAAATCGACCGGAGCGCCGAAGAAATAGGTAATTGCGAGCGAAAAGCCCACAATCTTCATGGTACTGCCCGCCAGGTGGATGGTGGCGCAAAGCGGAATTACAAAGGAGGCGATGCTTGCATTTACCCTGTTTTTCATTGCGCACTGGAGGGTAACGGGTATGGTTGCCGCAGAAGAAGCGGTTCCCAGCGCCGTGGCATAAGCGGGAAGCATGGTCAGCAGCGCTTTGAAGGGATTGCGCCGCGCAATGGCGCCGGCAACCAGAAACTGGATGATCAGCAGCAGGATATGAAGGATGAAAATAACCAGAATCACCTTCAGGAAAAGCACAATTACCGAAAATACCTCACCCGAAACCGACATGGAAAGGAACATGCCGAAAATATAAACCGGCAGCAGCGGAATAATGACATCGCGGATGATAAGGGTAATGATATCGCGGAAATCGATGAATACATTTTTAAGTGAACCGCCCTGAATAAAGGAGATGCCAAGGCCAAGGCTGAATGAGAGAATCAACGCCGACATCACATCAATGACCGGTGGCATGGCAATGGTGAAAAACGGCTGAATTGCTACTCCCTCAACCCCCTGCGAAGCGGCAGGGTCAACACTGCCGGAGATGACATGAGGAAAAACCGCCTGGCAGGAGAAATAGGTAAAAAACCCTGAAAACAGCGTGGAAGCATAGGCTATCAGGGCGGTGACAACCAGCAGTCTGCCGGCACCCTTGCCAAGTTCGCCAATTGCAGGGGTAATCAGCCCCACGATAATCAACGGTACGATAAACGACAGAAAATTGCCGAACAGCCCGTTAAAAGTGGCAAAAATCCGGGCCAGCCATACCGGCGAGAACAACCCGATGATAATACCTGTGATAATTGCGATAACTACCTTCCCAAGCAGCGGAATCCTTGAAAGCTTCATAACGGAAACAGAATAATTCAATGCGGTAAAAATACGGTTTTCCCTATTACCTGCCTGCCAAAAGCGCGATAAAGGCTAAAAGACCATTATCTTCCGGATTTGGAATTTTGATCAGGTCTCCGTTCTCAGGTTTATCTTGACAATGGCTTGATAATGAGTTAAATTTGTAGTATTCAGAGAAAAACGGTTCAGTGATTTTTCAGTTTTGTTTAAAATCAGGATACATGAAAAGAATAATATTCCTTTCTGCAATTGTGTTTTCGATAAACGCTTTTGCACAGATTTCGAATGATTACCCCAATGATGCAGGAATCGAATCGGACAGCCGCGTGCTTTTCGTGGAGAAGTTCAATGACGGATTAACCAATATTACCGGCCGTTATGATGAGGTTCTGAACGAACAGGAGTTCTTCCTCGACACCGATGTTCCGGCAGGCAGCGCTGAAACCTTTTCGCTGAAAATATCCAATACGGAGGGCGTTAACAGTGGCGGCCATCTTTATAAATCGTTTTCGCCCGGATTTGAAGAGTCCGTTTTCATCAGGTATTATGTGAAATACCCTTCCATTCCCGATGGCTATATCGGGCATCAGGGGGTGTGGTTTGGCGGTTACAATCCAATAATTCCCTATCCCTATCCCCGTGCCGGATATTGCGGACTGGGCGACAGCCGGATAAGCATCGCTTTCGAAAATGTATGGCAGGACAATCCTCCCGGGCTGGACACTTACCTCTACTGGGGCGATATGCGTAGTTACGATGGCGGCTACACCTGTTTCGGCAATCCAATGATAACACAGGGGAAAACTGATTTTGACCAGCCGGCCGGCCCGGATGCTCCGGTTACCGATCTGGATGAATGGATGTGCATTGAGATGATGATTAAACTGAACAATCCGGTTACGGCGTATAACGGAGAGCTGAGGGTATGGAAAAACGGAGTTGAAGTCGGTTACTGGGGGCCCGGTTTCCCTAACGGACACTGGTTTAAGGATAAGTGGTACAACAATCCGGACGACCCTCCGTTTGAGGGATTCAGATGGCGAACCGACGAAAACCTGAACATCAACTGGATATGGATTGAGTATTACCATACCTCTGCACCGGAGAGCTACATCAAATTTTCGAACATCGTTATGGCCAAAGAATACATTGGCCCGATCTGGGATCCGGTCTCATCCGTTAAAGATGCCGGCTTAGGAAAGCTAAAAGTATTTCCAAACCCGGCCGGCGAGCTGATCAGAGTCTCGTGCGATGAGAAAATAAACACCCTGAAGATTTTCGACCTGACGGGACATGAAATCAAAGAGCGGAAACAGGGTAAGGAAATTGATGTTGCTGACCTGAAAAACGGTATTTATTTCCTTGTGATTGAAACACAGAAAAACAGATACAACCAAAAAATCGTTAAGTCAGGCCGGTCAGATGATATCCGGTAAGATGTCAGATATCGGGCATATGGATTTTGTCTCTTTGGGGTAACCGGTTTCCGGTAAACAAAATTTTAAAAACCTTTGAAATGGTAATGTTTTGTACCTCATCTGAGTGAGATTACAAAACCGCTGGCCTGTGTGCTTTCAGAAAAAGGTTGAATTTTTACAATTCATTTAATTTCATCACCTTATCCACCTTAATCCCTTTCTCTGTCCGTGTCAGGGTGCAGCATTCGGTATAAAGGTCGTGTTCAAAAAAGAGAACATAGCCATTGTCCACAGCCTCTTCCAGAAAGGCCTCCTTTTCATCCAGCGTAATCAGCGGGCGGGTATCGTAGCTCATTATCCAGGGAAGGGGCAGGTGGGCTGCGGTAGGCAGCAGATCGCTGGTAAAAACCAGTGTTTTGCCCTTGTAGCTGATAAACGGAATGGCCTGCCCATCGGTATGCCCGTCGTACATCCTGATTTCGATGCCGGGGAACAGATCAGCGGGTGAATCAAACAGCTTCAGGCGGCCGCTCTCTTCGATGGGCTGGATATTCTCATTCAGAAATGAGGCCACTTCGCGGCGGTTGGAGTGCGTTGCCCATTCCCACTGCGCCCTGCTGATCCAGTAGGTTGCATTGGGAAACACCGGTTCAAACCCGCTACGGTCGGAATTGTACTTTACTCCGCCGCCGGCATGGTCGAAATGCAGATGGGTGTGAAACATATCGGTAATATCTGCAGGAGTGTATCCCACGGCGGCAAGCGATTTTTCAAGGGTGTCGTCGCCATTCAGGTAGTAATGGCTGAAAAACTTCTCACTCTGTTTATTTCCCATCCCATTGTTAATCAGGATTTTGCGATCGCCATCCACCACCAGCAGGCAGCGCATGGCCATATTGATCATGTTGTTTTCGTCAGAAGGATAGTGTTTGCTCCACAGCGATTTGGGCACAACGCCAAACATGGCGCCGCCATCAAGCTTAAAATTTCCGGTGGGAATGGCGTAAAGTTGCATAAATCAAATAAATTTGTCAATGATAAGCCGTTAAACAGGAAACCCTTTCCGAAACGGCATTCCAAAAAAATTAAAATACATCGTTATAACAACAAAACGGCCTGTTATGTTGAGGCGGAATTAAAAAGGGATGTAATTTCAGACGAGAATCCCGGATAACGGCCCGAAAACAGATTGCCGCATTTTTGTAAAGGAATTAAGAACAACCATGATGAAAAAAATTGCAACCCTTGTTTTAATTGTGCTTTTCGGCCTTCCGGCCCTGGCTCAGCGCCATAACGGAACTGCCGGAACCGATGGCAAATCGGCACTTGTGCTGATGAACCCCACGGTGAACAACCTGAAAACCATTTTTTACCTGATTGATAACGGGATATTTCCCCTGCAGGAGGGTACGGAACTGGTGGGATTCTTCAATAAAGCACAGCGCTACGACTTCGGCCTTTCGGCAGATTTCATTGCCGAATCGGGAAGAAAGGGAGTTTACCTGCTGGCCTGTGATGAGGTGCCGGGCAGTCGGCTCTTCGGCGAGAATCCGTGCAGCGATGACTTTCGCCATGCTTTTGAAAACTCAAAGGGAGTTATCTTTTTCGGAGGGCCCGATATTCCCCCCGTATTTTACGGAGAGGAGACCAGCCTGCTGACTTCCATAACCGATTATTACCGCCACGCTTTTGAAGCATCGTTTCTGTTTCATCTTCTTGGAGGCTCTCAGGATGCGCGCTTCGTTCCCCTTCTTGAAAAAAATCCGGACTATATGATCATGGGCATTTGCCTGGGAATGCAGACAATGAACATCGCCACCGGCGGCACCATGGTTCAGGACATTCCCACCGAAATCTACGGGAAAACTTCCGCCGAACAGGTGCTTTCGCTCGAACCAGATAAGCAGCACCGGAATTACCACACCAATCTGGGAACCGACGACGATATGATATGGGGCAGTTTCCACCGGATAAAAGCTGTAATGCCCGAAAGGCTGAAGCCCTTTTTTGCCGGCTCAGGCCCAAATCCGGCAGTCCTCAGCAGCCATCATCAGGCCGTGGAAAAAACCGGCAGGGGACTTTCGGTTGCAGCCACCTCCACCGATGGAAAGATTCCTGAAATCATGGTCCACGAGAAATATCCCAATGTGATTGGATTACAGTTTCATCCGGAGCCTGCACTGCTCTATAAACCAGATGAAAAACTGAAATTCATCCCGGGCGTTCCGGCTGAAAAATCGTTTATTGACCTCTATCCCGGCGGTGCGGGTGAAACATTCAACCGCAACATCTGGAAATGGGCTGCTGATCGGCTGAACCGGTAAAGCAGCAAGGTTACCGGATAAAAAAACGGTGTATTCCTTTGAAGAATACACCGTTTTTTATTGGTTCAGCTAAAAACCGGCAGGTTTTTTAGCCAATGGCTATTTGTACTCTTTGACTTCGATTTCGCCTTTCAGTACCATCAGGCCGTTAATGGCAAGTGCGCGCATTTCGTCTTCGCCGGGGTAAACATGAACGGGCCCGATTTTATAAACCCTTTCAATCACCTGGTTAACGAACCATTTACCATGCGCGATGCCACCGGTAATCAGGATTCCGTCAACTTCGCCTTTCAGAACGGTACTCATGGCGCCGATGGCCTTTGCCACCTGAAACGCCATTGCTTCAAAGATAAACCGGGCGTACTCATCGCCGGCGCTTGCCCTTTGTTCAACCTCATAGGCGCTGTTGGTTCCCAGGAAAGCCGCCAGTCCGCCCTTGCCTTTGATCATGGTCAGAATCTCCTTCTGGGTATATTTTCCGCTGAAGCAGAGCCTTACCAGATCGGCTGAGGGGAGTGTTCCGCTTCGTTCGGGCGAGAACGGGCCTTCGCCGTCGAGTGCCTGATTTACATCCACCACCAGTCCCTTTCGGTGAGCGCCAACGCTGATGCCGCCGCCCAGATGGACGACAATCAGGTTGAGGTCTTCGTATTTCCGCATGATTGATTTGGCATGCTGTCGCGCAATGGCTTTCTGGTTGAGGGCGTGAAAGATGGATTTGCGCTCGAATTCGGGATGCCCCGATACCCTGGCGTGCGGCTCAAGCTCGTCAACCACTACGGGATCGGTGATGAAAGCGCGTGCATTGGGCAGGCTTTTGGCAATGTCGTCGGCAATAAGGCCCCCCAGATTGCTGGCATGTTCGCCCATGGGGCTGTTGCGCAGATCGGCCTTCATCGCTTCATTCACTTCGTAAACACCTGAGGGGATGGGTTTTACCAATCCGCCTCTTCCGACAACGGCCCTGATGCCGTCCAGCTCAATGCCGGCTTCCTCCAGCTGCCTGTAAATGATCTCCTTGCGGAAATTATACTGGTCGGTTATCTTTTCAAACCCCGACAGCTCCTCGGTGGAGTGCGAAATGGTTCGTACAAAAACGGGGTTTGGTCCGTTGAAAACAGCAATTTTAGTGCTTGTTGATCCCGGGTTTATGGCCAGGATCCGGTAATCTTCCATGATGGCCGGATTTAAAAGGTTATTACTTTGCAATCAGCGCTGCCAGAGCGATGCTGTAGAGCTTCACAAGTGAGCTGTCGCCCCTTGACGACAGAACGCAGGGAACGCGTGCACCTGCCACAAAAGCCCCCAGTTCGGCTTTGGCAAGCTTGGTATTGGTTTTATAGAAAACATTTCCTGATTCGATGTTGGGGAAGAGCAGGCAGTCGGCATCGCCGGCAACGGGACCGGTGAGCTTTTTGATCTGCGCCGATTCCTTGTCAATGGCTGCATCCAGTGCCAGAGGACCATCCACATAAGCGCCGCTGATCTGGCCGCGGTCGGCCATTTTTGCCAGCAGGGCGGCATCAACGCATGAGGGAATTCCTGGGAGCACCTGCTCCGAAGCGGAAATAACGGCCACTTTCGGCTTTTCAACACCCAGAGCCTTTGCCGTATTGACCAGATAGTTCAGAATGGCAACCTTTTGCTTGAACTCCGGCAGCGGAATGATGGCCACATCGCCAACAATCATCAGTTTTCCGTAGTTCGGGTTCTCCATAACGGTAACATGGCTGAGAATTGCACCCGGATCCATCAGGCCGTTCTCCTTGTTCAGGATGGCTTTCATATACTTGTCGGTGCTTACCAGCCCTTTCATCAGCAGGTCGCCTTCGCCGTCGTTTATCAGCTTAACGGCCAGTGCAGCGGCTTTGCTTTCGTTCGGCTCGTGTACCAGACGGAATTTGTCGGGGTTGATTTTCAATTCTCCGCAAACCTTAAGCATCGTTTCCTTGTCGCCAACCAGCGTTCCGTCCACAATGCCCTTGTCAATGGCTTCACTTACAGCTTCGATGGTGTGCGAGTCGTTGGCATAAGCGGCTACCAGCCTCTTTTTGCTCTTCGATTTCAGGACCTCAAACATCTGATCCAGTTTGGTAATTGCCATATTTTCCTCCGTTATTTTATTGTGTTAAATATATTGTTTCTGCAATATGTGCATTTTGAATGCCTTGCAAAATTATCAATTCTATGTTAATTTACTAACAATTATCGTTTTGTGAGGAAAAAGTTTTGAGCCTCACCCGCCAAAGGCGGATTAACTACCGGACGGGACATTTGCCCAGGTGTTCAAGGATATAAGGACCAACCGGGTGAAAATACCTCGCCCCGGTGAATAATAACCTCCCGTTAAATCCCATTTTGGAGAAAAGTGTGTTTTTTCATTGAAATATCGGGAGAAAAGTGTATTTTTACAGCCTAAAACTGGGAGAAAAGTGTAGTTTTCTTTTAAAAAACCTGGAGAAAAATGTATAGGACTAAGATAAATGATCTGAAACAGTGGAAGTTATCTAAAAAAAGAAAACCACTAATATTTCTAGGTGCCCGGCAGGTCGGGAAGACCTACCTGTTACAGGAGTTTGGGAGGACAGAATACAAACAATTGGCATACATAAATTTTGAGCATCCGGATGCTCCGAAAAATCTATTTGAAATGGATTTCGATGCAGACCGGATTGTAACCATTTTGAATGCATATTGCAATATTAAAATCACTGCTGAAGATACCCTGATTGTTTTTGATGAAGTTCAGGTCGCTCCCAAAGGGGTTACTGCATTGAAATATTTTTATGAAGAGGCTCCTGAATACCATATAATTGCAGCCGGCTCGCTACTTGGTGTAAATATCCATCATGGGGAATCGTTTCCTGTCGGGAAGGTGGATTTTATGAAATTATTTCCGATGTCGTTCTATGAATTTTTGCTGGCAATGGACGAAACCGGAATCGTTGAGCTTCTGGACAATAACGATCTTGAGAGCCTGACATTTTTCAAACAAAAGCTAATCAATTATTTGCGTTATTACCTTTTTATAGGCGGAATGCCCGAGGCCGTTGATGATTTTTCCGGAAATCGCGATTGGCAGAGTGTTCGTCATATCCAAAACCAAATAATTGCAGCATATCGCAACGATTTTTCAAAGTATGCTCCAATGGAGATTTTACCCCGTATCAATATGGTTTGGGATAGTATTCCCGCTCAGTTATCGAAGGAAAATAAAAAATTCGTTTACGGGGTAATAAGAAAGGGGGCAAGGGCAAAGGATTTCGAACTGGCCATTCAATGGCTTTCAGATGCGGGACTACTGCACAAAGTATACAACACTTCAAAACCAGCATTGCCTTTGGTGGCTTATCAGGAATTATCTGCATTCAAGCTTTTTCATAATGATGTCGGGCTTTTGGGAGCTATGTCGAGGCTGAATGTCAGAACAATTGTTGAAGGCGATGCCATATTCAGTGAATTTAAAGGAGCCCTGGCAGAACAATATGTTTTTCAGCAGTTAATACAGAATGAATCTCTTGCCATATACTATCATACCTTTGGAAACAGCAAATACGAACTGGATTTTCTGATACAAACTGAAAACGACGAGATTATCCCCATTGAGGTAAAAGCCGGTGAGAGTCTGAAATCAAACAGTTTTCAGCTTTTTTGCAAAAAGAACAATCCTGCAAAAGCCGTACGAACATCCTTGTCTGACTACAAAAAAGAGGATTGGATGACGAACATTCCACTATATGCCATTCATGCCATCAAATAAAAATAGGATAAGTCCGGTCTGCATCCCGCTCTTTTCGCAACGGATTTGACCTGAGTTCGGCCCTCCATCTATGTTACCGCGCTGGGCCTCAGTCATCGGCTGGCCATTGAGGTGTTGGCTGGCTTATTTTCATTCCACCGCGGCAGATTACCTCTTACCTCCTACTCCGCCGCGGCGGACTACTTCTTACCTCCGACTTCAGACCTCTTACCTCTCTTATTCGAAAAGCAAAAATTAATACCTTTGCCATTCAACATTTCCGCTTCATGAAAAAGCCTCCACTGCTGCCGTTTTACTCACTTATTTCGGGATTGCTTTTATCACTTGCCTGGCCGGCCCGCGGGTTTCCGCCGCTGCTGTTCGTGGCGTTTGTTCCCCTGCTACTGATTGAAAGCAATTTTCTGAAAAACAAGAGCAACAACCACTCGTTCGGAATTTTCTTCAGGGTATGGCCCGCTTTCTTTATCTGGAATGGTCTGACCACCTGGTGGATTTACAACTCCACTTTTTTTGGGGTGACCATGGCGGTGCTGCTGAATTCAACCTTTATGTCGCTGGCATTCTGGTTGTTTCATTTTATGCGCCGCCGCAACGGTGAATCGCAGGGATACCTCGGGTTAATCTTTGTCTGGATTTCGTTTGAGTTTCTTCACCACCACTGGGACCTCAACTGGCCGTGGCTCAGCCTTGGAAACGGTTTTTCGGCCTGGCCTTCGTGGATACAGTGGTATGAGTTTACCGGTATGTTCGGCGGTACCCTCTGGATTCTGGTTGTCAATATTCTGATATTTAAGTTTATACAGCCTTATCTGGAACGCAGCTCAATCAAGCCGGTCATGCTGAACCTCTGGCTGTCGCTTGCGGTTATGCTGGTGCCGGTGGCTGTTTCACTGCTGATGTATTACACTTACCGTGAAAAGGCCGCTCCCGTTGATGTGGTGGTGGTTCAGCCCAACATCGATCCCTATGAGGAGCAGTACGAGCTTCCGGCCGACCTGGTAATAGAGCATGCCACCAAACTGGCGCTGACCAAAGCCGACAGCAACACCAATTTCGTGGTCTTTCCTGAGTCCATGGTTCAGCCGGACTGGTCGTCGGGGATGATGATCTGGGAAAACAACCTTGACAACCACCCTACCATCAACATGTTCCGCGAAGGACTGCTGAAAGCGCTGCCGAAAGCCGGTATTGTGGTGGGATATTCAACCTACCGTGCTTACGACGAAGGAGATGCCATCCCAGCCTCGGCGCGAAAATTCAGGAACAACGATGGTTATTACGATGCCTACAACACCGCTTTCCTTTTCAGAAACTATCCCGATCTGCAACGAACCCATAAATCCAAACTCACCCCGGGTGTTGAGCTGATGCCTTTCCCGTGGTTGCTGAAGCCGCTGGGCGATTTTGCCATTGATCTGGGCGGAACCGTCGGCCAGCTGGGCACCGATCCGGAGCGGATTCCGTTTACCATTAACGATACGCTGAAGATTGCTCCGGTCATCTGCTACGAATCGGTTTACGGTGAGTTTGTTTCAGGCTTTGTGCGTAACGGCGCCAACCTGATTTTTGTTATTACCAACGACGGCTGGTGGGGCAATACCGCCGGGCACCGGCAACATGCCCTTTTCTCGTCGGTGCGAGCCATTGAAACGCGGCGCAGCATCGCCCGTTCGGCCAATACGGGCATCTCCTGCTTCGTAAACCAGCGCGGCGATATCATCCAACCGACTCCCTACTGGGAAACCGCCGTAATCAGGCAGGAAATCAATGCCAACGACAGACTCACACTTTATGTACGCTACGGCGACTACCTTGCGCGAGGCTCGGTGCTGGGGCTGGTGTTGCTGCTGATGATTACCCTCGGTAAAAGCTTTCGCGGGAAACGCAGCCTGTAGATCCCGGGTCTCAAACTCCGGGGAAGCTCCTTTATGCAGACTTATTCTATTTTGGTTTCTGTAGTCGGTTGTATTTCCGTAAAAATGTAGTTTTGCCCGGAGAAAAACAGCATACAGATGGTTTCAAAGAATTTTCAGAGGATGATGCAGCTGATTGATGAGGTGTTTGCCACTAAAAACGACCCCGATCAGCTGGATATTGACGAAAAGGTAAGGCAGAAGATTTTGAATTTGCATCCCGCCACTTTTGCGGAGCATTCCGTTGAGGACGGGCCGGTGGCCTGGGTGCTCGTAATCCCTACAACGCTTGAGGTGATGAATAAATTTATCCGGCGCGAGATCAATGAAAATCAACTGGTTGAGATGACTCCCCCCGGCGGAAAGTACCAAGCCGTTTATCTCTGTTCCGCATCGGTACTCGAAGAGTACAGAAGGCAGGGGCTTACCCTGAGGCTGGCGCTTGATTCCATCGAAAAGATCCGGCGCGATCACCCCATTGAAGCGCTGTTTGTCTGGCCGTTCAGCGGCGAAGGCGATCAGGCTTCCGCTACCATTGCCGAAAATGCGGGGCTGCCGCTTTTTAAGCGTATGGCGCAGGGGAAGTAAGAACTGGAGTTATCTGCCCCGGAAGAGTCAGAAGTATAAAGTAATCCGCCGCGGCGGAGACTAAAGTAAAAAGACTAAAGTAATCCGCCGCGGCGGAGACTAAAGTGAAAAGTTAAAAGTCTGGGGTAGTTTACCGTTTAAGGACTTGATTCCTAAAACAAAAAAACACCTGTAACCATTGCTACAGGTGCTTTTCGGGAGGTCTCGAGCGGATTCGAACCGCTGTAGAAGGTTTTGCAGACCTCTGCCTAGCCACTCGGCCACGAGACCATTTCCGCGTGCAAATATACTAAAATTTCAAAAATCAACATATAAAATAAGTTTCTTAAAAAACTTATTAATCAACTGATTAGGTTTTCCTTCTTTTTTCCATAGTCCGAAAGGCAGTCGGGACAGAGGCAATTTTCGTACTCTTTTCGGAGCTTTTCGAGGTTTTCAGGGCTCACTTCATAGCCAAGGCACCAGCAGTTTTCGTTGTGCAGGCACTCAAACGCTTTTCCGCATTTCGGGCAGATCTTAAATTCCGGATTTTCCATCATAATAATCGAAGTCATCGTAACTATTCAGGGTAACACAAACCCGGTCGATCTTTCCGCCAAGGGGAGGATTCAGTTTCGCAATTTTCACCGTGGCTTCGGTAATTTCCGGAAAGCGGCTTTGAACCGCCTTGAGAATGCGGTGGGCCACATGCTCGAGAAGGTGAGATTTCTGCTGCATTTCCTGCTTCACCGTTTCATAAACCGTCAGGTAATTTACGGTATCGTTCAGGTTATCGCTGAGTTCCGCCATTCTTGTATCCACTTCGATAAACAGGTCAACCATAAAGCGGGTGCCGATTACCTGCTCCTCCTTAAAATGGCCGTGATAGGCAAAAAACTCCATGCCTTCAATTGAAATCATTCCCATAATATGTCCGTTTTAAAAATAGATAAACTGATGCGGTGCGTTTTTGTTTCGGCGGCGTCCGTTCGCTCTAATCATTCATGAAAAACCTGAAAGGGTTGTAGCTGATGCCGGTATCGAAGATGTCCGTTTGCTCTTTCCTTTTCAGGAAGCCGACCGCCAGGTAGGTGAGCGGGGTGAATACCACTTCGATGCCGGTTTTAAAAATGTAATTCGAAACGATTACCGAAATCAGCAGGCTATTGGGTAAGGTTCCGTAAAAGGCGATAAAGCAGAAGATGGCGGTGTCGATGCCTTCGCCCACTATGGTGGAGCCGATGGTGCGCACCCAGAGGTACTTTCCTTTGGTTTTGATCTTCAGTTTCGACAGCAGATAGGCGTTTGAGAATTCACCGGCGAAGTAGGCGATCAGGCTGGCCAGTACGATGCGCGGCACAAAACCGAGCAGCGTTTCGTAGGCCTGTTGATGCTCCCATCCTGCAGCCGGCGGCAGTTTCTGAACCACCCACAGCACCAGCGACATCAGCAGTGTGGCTGCAAAGCCGGTCCAGATAACCTTCCGCGACCGCTGATAGCCGTACACTTCCGTAAGGATATCGCCAAAGATGTAGCTGAGCGGAAACAGGATGGTGCCGCCATCGAAGGTAAACAGCCACATCCGTGCAATTTTGATGGACGCCAGGTTCGATATCAGCAGAATGGCTACAAAAAGAGCCATAATCACATCGAAATAGCGGAAGTTCCTCTTCTGCTCCTGTGTCGGTGTTGTCATCAAATGATATGTTATATACGGATTTCCGGATGCAAAATTACAGCTTCTGCCCTGAAATGAGGCTTATTTCGTCAGCGAAGGGTAAATTCTGTGCAAATCCCGGATTACGCTACAATCCCATATACCATGAGGCGATGGAGAAATAGATAATTACGCCCGATATATCGGCAATGGATGTAATCAGCGGTGCGCTGGCGGTTGCGGGGTCTATTTTCAGTTTGGTAAAGATAAACGGAAGAAGCATACCGATCAGACTGCCGGTCATTACCGCAAGCACCATGGTTAGCGCAATTACAAAAATGTATTCCGGTGCCCTGAAACTGGCTACCAGGCTGACACCCAGCGCCATGGTGATTCCCAGCAGCAGCGATACCACGAACTCTTTCCCCAGCAGCCTGAACCAGTCTTTTGTTTCCACATCGCCGATTGCCAGTGAGCGGATCATCAGCGTTGCCGATTGCGAGCCGGCGTTTCCGGCGCTGTCGATCAGCAGCGGAAGGAAGAAGATAAGTGCTACCGCCGAAGTGATGACATCCTGAAAATTGGCCAGAGCCGCGCCTGAAAATACATTCACGAAAACCAGTGCAATAAGCCAGACAATTCGTTTCTGATAAAGATCCCTGATGGTTGCTTTCAGCGGGCTGACCACGGTTGCCTGCACCGAACCGAACTTGTGGAAGTCTTCCGTACTCTCTTCTTCAGCCACATCCATCACATCGTCGAAGGTAACGATTCCCAGCAGGATTCCCCTGGAATCGATAACCGGCAGCGCGGTGCGGTCCTGTTCCTGGAAAATGCCGATGGCCACCTCCTGGTCGTCGAAAGCGTTCAGGGCAACGAAGTATTCGGTCATCAGGTCGCTGATGGGCTGTTTGGGGTCGGCCAGAATAATCTCCCGCATCCGGATGTCGTCGATCAGCTTCCAGTTGTCGTCCACCACATAAATGACATTCAGCGTTTCCGAATCGCGGCCAAACTGTCTGATGTGGTCGATGGCCTGCTGAACGGTAAAATCGGGTTTTACGGCTACGAATTCGGGGGTCATCAACCTTCCGATACTGTGTTCGGGATAACCGAGCAGGCTGGTGGCGATGGCCTTCTCTTCGGGCGATAGCATCTGAATAAGCCGCTGGGCGATATTGCCCGGAAGCTCTTCGAAAAAAGCGGTACGGTCGTCGGGATTCAGGTCGTTGAGCAGACCGGCTACGCGGTTTGCATTGCTGGCAAGGCCCTCGATAATCTGCTCCTGCTTGTCGTGCGAAAGATACTGGAAAGTGTCTTTGGCGTGTTCGCGCGGCAGCAGACGGAAGTAGATGATGTCGTCTTCATCCGACAGATCTTCAATGATTCCGGCACTGGTAATGGGATCAATGTCTTCAATGGCAGCGCGGAGCGCCCTCCAGTTTTTCTGACGGATCAGGTCTTCGAAAAGTGTAACAGTGGTTTCGCCCATGGTTTTTTCTCCTTACTGGGTTAAGCTGCAAGGAGAAACAAAACGCCCCTTGCAGGTTAGTGATTAATCAAGCAACACGAATAAGGGTCGTCTTTCATGATTGGGTAAATGTTTATTTGAGGTTGCAAAGATAGGGTTTTTGAAAAAAATACAAGAATTATTCGTCGCAGGCAGGCAAAATTTTGAAAAAAGTAATGGAAAATCCTGTTTGAAAGCATTGTTCTAATATCGGAAAAAATTCAGGAACATTGTGGTTTGAGGTTATCCGGGCAGGCTTCAGGCAGGTATTGGAAGCCGGAACGGGTTAATTCGTTACTTTTACAGAAAAATAACGCACCATGAAAAGGATATTGCTTATAGCTTCCATACTGATCCTTTGTTTAATAAGTGTACAAGCCCAGAATCTGTTCCCTGCCGAGCGGCAATTGATTGCTGCAGGCGATACGGCGGCAGCCCTGCCGGTTTATCAGATAACCGATGCGGATGAGTATCAGGTACTTCGCGCCATGAGTGAGGAGGTTAATCCTGCCGATCCGTTGCTGAAGCTGCTGGCGCGGAGGATGTACCTGGCCATGCGTGATACCGCCAGGCCGGGTGTGGGCATTGCCGCCCCGCAGGTGGGCGTAAACCGCAACGCCATCTGGGTGCAGCGATTCGATAAACCGGGTTTTCCGTTTGAGTTTTACATCAACCCGCAGATTATATTCTTTTCAAAGATGCTCCGCAAAGGGCCCGAAGGCTGCCTCTCCATTCCCGGAGAACGCGGCGATGTGCTCCGCAGTTATGCCATCACCCTGAAATATCAGGACTTCTCGGGCGAATGGCATACCGAGATGATTGAAGACTTTACCGCGGTGATTTTCCAGCATGAGTGCGATCACCTGAAAGGCGTTCTCTTTACCGACAGAATTGAACAGCAGAAGGAAATGGTCCTGTTTCCGCTGACGGAGGAATCAGGGCTGTTTATAGGCCGGTAAAAGCAAAAGTTCAGTATTGTGTTGTTACTGACCGGTTTAGAGGCCGGGCTATTTGTTACCCGATGCCATAAAATTCACACAAACTGCCAGAAACAGCAGGTTTAGCATCTGGGCTGAGGTTACCCTGGGTTCAAAACCCAGATAGATGATATAAAGGAAGAGCAGGCTCAGCAGCAGGGCCGATATTACGGTTAGCGACGGCTTTTTTACAAAACCTCCGGCAAACAGCAGTATGCCGAACAGCACGAAAGCCAGCGCCAGGTAAAACGGCTGCGTTTTATACTGCAGGGCGAGGAGGGTATTTCCGTGCTGAAGCACCAGCCAGGCGAGCAGGGCAATGCGCATCAGCCACTTCGAGGCCGGCAGCAGCGATTTTACAGGTTTCATTCTTTGGGCGCTTTTGTATTCAGTTTAATTCCAAGCTCATCCAGCTGCTCCTGTTTGATGGGAGCGGGCGAATCGATCATCACATCCCTGCCGGCATTGTTTTTCGGGAAGGCGATGTAGTCCCTTATGCTCTCCGAGCCGCCGAAGAGCGAACACATACGGTCGAATCCGAAGGCGATGCCGCCGTGGGGAGGTGCGCCGTATTCAAAGGCGTTCATCAGGAAGCCGAACTGCGCCTGTGCATCCTCATCGCTGAATCCGAGCACGGTAAACATCTTCTTCTGCATGCCTCTGTCGTGGATACGGATTGAGCCTCCGCCGATCTCCACGCCGTTGATTACCAGATCATAGGCATTGGCGCGTACCTTTCCGGGATCGGTATCGAGCAGGGCGACATCTTCCGGTTTGGGTGAGGTAAAGGGGTGGTGCATGGCATAGAAGCGACGGGTTTCGTCGTCCCATTCAAGCAGCGGGAAGTCAACCACCCAGAGCGGGGCAAACACTTCGGGATTGCGCAATCCAAGCTGATTGCCCATTTCGAGGCGCAGTTCCGACAGTGCCTTGCGTGTTTTATTCTCCTCTCCGGCAAGTATCAGCATCAGGTCGCCGGGTTTGGCACCGAAGGCAGCCACCCACCTTTTCAGCTCCTCTTCGCTGTAGAACTTGTCAACCGACGATTTCAGGCTGCCGTCTTCATTGTATCTCAGATAAATCAGGCCGCCGGCTCCAATCTGCGGGCGTTTCACAAAATCGGTAAGGGCATCAAGTTGCTTGCGGGTGTAAACGGCACAGCCCGTGGCGTTGATTCCGGCAACCAGGGCGGCATCGTCGAATACCTTGAAATCCCTGCCCTTTACGATATCGGTAAGCTCAACGAACTTCATTCCGAAGCGGATATCCGGCTTGTCGCTGCCGTAATACTTCATAGCTTCGGAGAAGGGCATGCGCGGTATGTCGTTCACTTCCACTCCTTTCACCTTGCGGAACAGGTGTTTCACCAGTCCTTCGAAGGTGGCGAGGATATCGTCCTGGGTAACGAACGACATCTCGCAGTCGATCTGGGTAAACTCGGGCTGGCGGTCGGCGCGCAGGTCTTCGTCGCGGAAGCACTTCACAATCTGGAAGTAGCGATCGAAGCCGGCCACCATCAGCAGTTGCTTGAAGGTCTGGGGCGATTGCGGCAGGGCATAGAACTCACCTTCGTTCATACGCGAGGGAACCACAAAATCGCGGGCGCCTTCGGGAGTGGATTTAATCAGCACCGGAGTTTCTATCTCAACAAAACCGGTGTCGTTCATATAGTTGCGGGTCTCGATGGCCATGCGGTGGCGGAGCAGGATATTCTCGCGCACAGGATTACGCCTCAGGTCGAGGTAGCGGTATTTCATGCGCAGTTCATCGCCGCCGTCGGTATTGTCTTCAATTGTGAAAGGCGGTATTTTCGAGGTATTCAGCACTTCGAAGCGTTCCACGATGATCTCGATGTCGCCGGTGGGCAGTTTCGGGTTTTTGTTGCTTCGTTCAGCAACGGTGCCAAAGGCAGAAATCACAAATTCGCGTCCAAGCTTTCGGGCTGCTTCGCACAGCGGAGCATTGGTCTCCATGTTAAAGACAAGCTGGGTAATGCCGTAGCGGTCGCGCAAATCAATGAAAGTCATTCCGCCAAGGTCGCGTGAACGCTGAATCCAGCCCGAAAGGGTTACCTGTTTCCCTTTGTCCGAAAGGGTTAATTCTCCGCAAGTGTGTGTCCGAAGCATAGGTTATATATTTTAGGCGCGAAATTAATCCAAATTATGGTTTAGACGAACGAAATGAACCGGGAAAATATCAATCCGGCACACCGGCATCCGGGAATTGCCTGACGAAATAAATTGGATTTGAAGCGCCTAACGGCGCTCCGCCGCGGCGGATGATGATTTGACGCGCCTGAGGCGCTCCGCCGCGGCGGATGAAAATTTGAAGCAGCTAGCGCTGCATTTGAGTCCGCCTCTGGCGGATGAAGCACCTGACGGTGCATTTGAACTCTCATTGTTCATTATTCATTAATCCATTCATACCTCTTACCTCTTACTTCTTACTTCTGACCTCAGACTTCCGACCTCCGACTTCTGACTTCAGGAAACAAAAAAAACCTCCCCTTCAACGGATTACTTTTTCCACAAAACCGGATAAACCAATAACTGAATGGATTAGCCACAATGCCCCGTTTCATGGACAGGTAAGCTATAAAAAAATCGTAATTATTTCAATATGAAGAAGATATTTGTATTAATGGTTATGCTGATCTGCGGCGGTTATCACACGAACGCACAGAGAATTGAGCTGGTACCTTATCCCGATGCCGTCAGCTACAACCAATCCGGACTGGGAAACCTCTATTTATCCAATACCGATGCGCGCACCCTGATGGAGTACTTTGCCAATGAAAATATGCCTGACAAAATTATTCCCGTTAAGGAGGGCTATTATTCGGGGTACCGCCTGTGCTACACCATGGGCAAGGACGACCCCTATTCCGAATCGAAGGACTGGATTCAGATTTTGACCATCGATACCGATGCGGCGCTCGACTATATGGCCAGAAATACCCCGGAAGCGCTAGAGTTGCCTTTCGAGGGACTGAAAGCCTGTGTGGGCCACGGCTATACCCAGGAAGACTATAATCAGGTTGTAAATTGTTACCGCCACATCAGCTGCAGGATTTACCGACAATTATCCACCTTTTACGAGGGTGAAGGCGATGAAATGACCGCCCTGCTGCAGAGTTACCGTTCGCACAACGATGCATTCAGCGGTGAGATGTACGCCGTTTCGGGAAAGGGCGGCGGCAGCCTCGGTTCCGGAAAAAGCGCTGTAAACGATCCGTGGAAGGAGTGGATCAACTGCTTCAAGGAGATTGAAAGCCGCGGTTACATTACCCTTATCGAGATAAACGAGCCCTCCGCAATTCCGTTTATGGAATAATCAGAAAAATTAGATATTATTTTTTCGGAAATACTTGATTTTTCGGGGAATTCTTCGTATCTTGCCACAATAACCTTTTAAAAATATGGCATCATGGCAGCGCGTGTTTTGCTGGTGTCATTATTTCTTTCCTTATTGGTGGCCTGCGATAAGAAAGAGGATGACATAACTCCCGGCAGAGATTACAAAGGCTCCCTTACCCTGGAATATTCCCGTTGTTTTCCGACAATTAATCATCCTGTACTGATTGGCCTTGAGGTCAATCAGGCGGGTACGGTTGCTTTTGTTGCACCTCAGCCCGCCCAGTACACGGCTGAAGCCGATAAGATGATTGAGGAAGACAGAATCAGGATAAAGGAAGAAGGCACAATTACCATCACCTCCCTAACGGGAAAGTGGGTTGATGTGGACGGTAAGGCATATCTTCAGGTAAGCCTTTCGTGCTACATCGACGGCACTCATACCGTTTGGCGGCACGATGGCGTACAATGGCAGCAGATTGAGCAGTCGCAGTTCAACCTCGAGAACCCTGCACAGCAACCCATGCTGTTCAGGATAGAGAATGCCGAACGCGACGGCTCAGTATGCGGGGCTACCACTCACGATAAATGGAGCCCCATTGGTTTCAGATGGACGCTGCTGGCTAAGCCGGTCTGATAAGAGCATGGCAGTGCCCCGCGGCATCATCTGATCTCAACCCTGATTCCTTCGGAATGGGCGGCAAACTCCGGAGCATACATACATTGAACCGAAGTCACCCCATTCGAGAAGTTACCCTTTTGTGCTGCCACCATCGAATATTCAAACACCCAGGTGCCTTTCGGCAGGCGGTAGAAGAAGAAGTTTGAAGCCGCATCGCGGGTATTTTCATAGTATCCCAGGCCACCGTTCCAATTGTAGCCCGATAGCGTATTTTCGGGCTCAAACCCCGCCGCGCGCATCCCTTTCAGGTGTACATACTCCAGGTCGCGGTCGGTGCGCAGTTCAACGCGGGCAACTACGCGCTGCCCCACCTGCACCACATTGTCGCCGGTAATCTCCCTGAGTACGGGGCCGGCATCGGTATTGGTTTTGATATACAGCTTTGTGCTGACCTTCAGCGGGCTGTCGTGAGCCGTTACCTTGTCAAGATTTTCGAAGTACTGCCAGTATATGGCGCCCCAGGCGGGCCCTTCGGTGGACTTGCTCACCGATATCCTGCCCATACCCGGTTTGATGTCTCCGCCTGTCCAGAAGGTTTTGAAGTAGCCGGTTCCCGCTTCGGGTTTGTTGTCGGCGGTGGTGGTTTCCACCACTTTTCCATCCAGCGTTACGGTAACTCCCGGCCCGGTCTGCAGCCAGTCGGTACCGCGGAGCAGCAGCGCATAAACGGCATCGGCGGTAGCGCGGGTCGTCGGCCAGTTCTGGGTTTGCTTCTGCTTCAGCAGCCAGGTTTTCATTTCGTCAACCGACCGGGGGTCATTAGAAAACTCTTCGAACAGTTCAATCAGCAGCGCCTGGGTTTCAACCGGTGCCTGATACCAGTAGAAGCCGCCGGTGTTGTCGCGCCAGTACATGCCCATTTCGGGATCGCGGATGGCGCGCTCCTTCAGTGAGCTGATGATTTTGCCGGCGGTTTTGGCATCCCCGTTCCTGGCCGACCAAAGGGCAATCATCGCCTGGGTATGCAGGCTTTGCGAGGTCCAGAACTTGCGAGCCTGGTTTCCGAAATAGGAAACCGCCCTGTCTGCCTTTGCATCCGGCTTCACCACATTATGCAGATAGCTCATGGCATACAGATACTGGATGTTTATCTGCCCGGGCTGTATCTTGTCGTAGGTCTTCGGGAAATCCCTCATAACTTTCTCATAATCCTCCACCATCCTCATACTCAGGTAGGCAGCGGCTTTGGTGATCATCTGACGGGAATCGGCTTCATTGCGGAGGTCAATCACCTTAAGATGGTGCAGCCTGCCGAATCCGGTAACGATTGTCTGCGTTATGTATCGGCTCTCGGGCATCCCTTCAAACCATGGCCATCCGCCGTTTACCGACTGCAGCTGGCTAAGCCTGCGGCTGCCTGCCTGCTTTTCCGAAGCCATGCGGTTAAGGTCGAACATCAGGGCGATGCGCTGCTTTTGCTCCGATTCGTTTTTGCCATCCATCAGCCAGGGGGTCTCTTCGAGCAGCAGGTTTTTCAGTTCCTGATTTTTTTCGAGATTCGAAAGCAGGGCATCCGGTGTCAGGTTCCGCCACGATTCGAACACCCCGCGGATTTTCGGGCTGCTGTTGGCGATGTATGATGCCAGCACATTGGCATACAGTCTATTAAACACCTGATCGGAGTTTTCGCTGCTCCTTTCGGCCAGGTAGGGAAGCGCCTGCACCGCATACCACGCCGGATTTGAGGTAAATTCGAGGGTAAGGCGGTGGTTGCGCAGGGTAGTACTGCCACCGGCACCGCTGATCAGTTTATCGAATGAAAACGATTTGGTTTCATGCCCGTTTACGGGCAGCGGCATGGTTTCGGTAACCAGCATGCGGTTGGTAAGCACCGGAAGCATCACCTCTTCGCCGTCGCTGTGGTTGCCGGCAACGGCGGTAATGCGCACCATTACAGCTTCAATGCCTGCCGGAATGGAAATCTGCCATTCGGCGAAGGTATTTCCGGAAGCTTCCAGCTCAAAGGGTTTTGAAGCGTTTTTATTGGCAAACTGCGCATCGACCGGCTGTATGGTAATGGCGTCGAGCAGCTCCAGCCTGGCGGTTCCCTGCATCGGGCCGCCGGTCAGGTTGCTGATTTTTGTCCGGACGGTGATTTTGTCGCCATCGCGGAAGAATCGCGGCAGATTGGGGGTAACCATCAGTTCCTTGCGGGTAACCACAGGTTTCGAGAACTGGTTGAAGCGCAGCGATTCCGTATGTGCAAAGCCCATGAAGTTCCAGCGGGTCAGTGCCTCGGGGACGGTAAATTCAACCCATACCTCTCCGTCGGCAATGGTGGTGAGGTGGGGGTAGAAGAAGGCGGTTTCGTTCAGGTTGCGGCGAACCTGTACCTCCTCTTCAGTAGCTTTCTGCTGATCTTCCGCAGCGGCCCCTTCTTCGGGCTGTGCCATATCATCCGCCATTTTCCCGCCTGTGTCCTCTGGGCTGGCCATTGCGTCCGGGGCAAAAGCTTTCATCTCGTAGTTAAGTACGCCACCCATGGCGGAACGCCGGCTGAAGTAGCGATTGTACATCTGATATCCGAACCAGTTCAGTGCATCATAGCCCCGTACCGGGGATGAGAGCGGCTCCGGATAGAGCAGCGAGAGCATATAGCCGGTAACGGCGGAAAAAGCCTGGCTGATTTCCCAGTTGGGATTGCTGAAATAGCGCTCCGACAGGTTAAAGTACCAGTTGTGCGGGCGGATGGCATCCAGCGAGGCATCGTACATGGCGGCCAGCAACTCGGCATCAAGCGGCTGGTTTCCGGGGCCGGTAATTTTCAGCTTCCACTTTTCCGTACCACCCGGCAGAAGCGGGCTGCGGAAGGTTTCAAAGGCAAAATCGAGCTGGTGTTTCGTATCCGGAATATATACCGAGGTGTAATAAACATCGCTGCGGTTGCCGTAAACCAGCGTCAGTGCGAATTTCACCTCTCCGGTATAATCATGCGGCACCTGATAGGTCAGGATCTTCTGGCTGTTCGACAGCTTCAGCACTTCGTGATGAACCGCTTTCTCCTGCATCATCACTTCATAATGGATTTCGGCGTTCTTCACGGCAGTACCGGCCAGCAAACGGACGGTTTCGCCGCCCTTTACCACCGGAGTCAGCAACTCGGCCCACAGCATCTCTTTTGTTGGAATTTTTTTTGCATCCGGCGAGAAGAGCTCCACCCGCTTTTCAACCACCACCTTTTCGCCAAAGGCATCGGTGGCGGTGAGTGAAACCAGGTAATTGCCCGGCTCCCACTTCCCGATTCCGGTGAAGCGGATCAGGCTGTCGCTCTGCGTATTCACCGTTTTCCGGAATACTGATCTGATCTTTTCGGCGCTTTCGTTGCCGTCATTCAGGTAGATATCGGCCGGAAGCCGCCTGATGAACTCCTCGCGCGAATAGATGGCGGTATCGGGCTGTTCCCACAGGCGGGTGCGGGTGTAGCGCGCGGCTTCCTTCAGGCTGAACACCTCTACGGTTACCTCAGCCGGCGTTTTGCTGCCATTCAGATTGGTGGCGCTCAGTTCATATTCTCCGGCATCTTCCCTGTTGATGGCCATGGGAACCGATAAACCGAGCAGCAGCGCGCGGTTGCTCACCATTACCGGTACCACCGCCGACCTGGTTTCGCCGTTGATATCGGTAACATCGGCATACACATAATAGCTGAACATGGGGAAGCGGTTCAGCGGCACCGTGTGGTCGGGGACGGCGGTGAAGCTGATGCTGAATGAACCGTCGGCGCCCGTGATGAGTTCGCCGTTGGCGATTTCGCTGTCGGGGCGCATAATTGGCCACCAGCCCCATCCAAATCTTAACCAGGGCCACGACAGCTTGCGGACAACGCGGTAGCTGACCGCCGCATCGCTTACCGGAACGCCGCTGTAGCTTTCGGCCTTTCCGCTTACCTGTACCGTTTCGTTGAGGCGGTAGCTGCCTTCAACCGGCAGAAACTCCACCGCAAACTTCGGCCGCTTGTACTCCTCAACGCTGAAATAGGCATTCCCGTTGGTGGCCGATAGCCTGAACTGCCCGCCCGGCCCCGATAACGGAAGCAGGAACGAACCGCTGAACGAGCCGTATTTGTTCGAAACCACCTCAACCGACGAAACTTTCTGCCCGTTTACATCGTAAAGCGTAATTTCCGATGTGTTGCCTGCAACTATGCGGTTGGTTTCGCCGTTGCCCGAGATGACAATCCCCTTGAAAAAGACGGTCTGCCCGGGGCGGTAGAGTGAGCGGTCGGTGAAGAGGAAGGTTTGCAGCTTTTCGGCTTTCGGCTGGCGGCTGTCGTAGTAGCGCGAGAAGTAGTTTTCGGCAATCAGGCGGTCGTTTTTCAGGGTGAACTCAAACCCCATACCCGAATAGCCGGCTTTCTCGGGTACCGTCACCACAAACGAGCCGTCGGCCCCGCTGCGGTAGGTGCCGCCGTTTCTGCGAACCTCCTCCCTTGCCCTGTAATCGTATTCGCGGGTAAAGGTTTGTACTTCAACATCCCTGAGCGGAGCGCCGGTTTCGCGGTCCAGCACATAGAAGAGGCCGGAGGCATCGCTGTTTCTGCGGCTGATGTAGCTGATATTGGTTGCCCAGAAATCGCGCAGCACAATTACGCCCGATTTGCGCGAGAAGTCGGGGCTGTTTGAGGCGATGATCAGGTAGTAGCCCGGTTCGAGGGCGGGATGTATTACCTCAAGGCTGTGCTCCTTGTAATCCCGGATGTCGGGCAGCGTGATGTTCCACTCTTTTTCAGGCTTCATCGACAGATACCTGTCCAGATTGCGGTCATCGTAAAAATTGCGTCCCGTGGAGGAGGCTTTTTCATAATCGGTCTTTACCAGCCTGAACCAGACCTGCTTACTGTTTCTGAAACCGAGCAGAAAGGGAAATTCCTTTCCCGGTACCGTTTTATGACTGAGGGTTAGCTCAAGCGACGGCTCTTCGATGTTGCGGATCAGTATTCGGCAGCTTTGTGCGGCATCGCTTTCCGGAAACGCATCGATGGTCTTTTGGCACCACTCGCGGGCAATCACATAGTTGTCGGCGGTTTGTTCCCTACCGGCATTTGGTCCGCTGAGTTCGTACCAGTACCGGGCAATCTTTCCGATTACATCGGCCGAAGCCGCTTCTCCGCTGTATTTCTTTTCCAGATTCAGCAGGGTTTGCAGATAGACCTCATTGGCTTCCGGAACATTGCCGCTGTTTTTTACAAACTCCAGCCGCTTCAGGGTGGCGTCCATCAGCGGAACGGGGTTTTTGTCGTTCTGGTGGAACTTTTCAATCTGCTGTGCGATTTTTATCGCCTGAAAATGGAACGAAGCGGTATCTCCGGTTTCGATGGCAAGCTCCGTAAAGACTTCCGGCGGCGCAAGCAGGCCGGCGTCGCGCATTACAAAGGGCTGTATTGGCTTGGTGAGAGAAGCTTCATCGTTCATGAAGAAATCCATGGCGCGGTGGGCCAGGAAATCGAAAAGCGTTGGCCTGAACTGCTTCGAGCCTTCGGCTTTCTCCAGAATGGGATCGTACAGTTTCAGGTCAACCGATTGCAGCAAAACGCTGTTTTTCAGCGAAGCATGGTAGTGTTCCGAAACCTTGCCTGCAAACTTTGCGGCATCCCAGGTTGCCATATCGGCGGAAGCGTTGCCCTGCACAACGGTCTGGTCAAGGATGCGGTAGCGGTTTAGGCGGTAGTACTGCCAGTAAAGCTCGGCAACCATGGAGTGTAGCACCTGGCGGGCCGGTTCAGGCTTCGATGGAAGGAGCTTCTCCGTTTCGGAAATGTAGTTCTCAATGAAATTCTCCTCAAAATCGCTGCGCAGCCTCAGCTGATAAATCGAAGCCTTGAGGTATTCCGGCATATCGCCCTGCTTCTCTGCCTCAGCCAGGCGGGAGTTTACAAGTTCAAGCGCCGACTTCGGCAATCCCTGATTCATCAGCGAATCAACCTTCTTCCAGAATTCAGGATCAGAGGCAATGGTTGTCATATCATCAGATTTTTGGGTTGAAATATGGAAGTGGCTGCGGATACTGAATGCGGCTGCTGCCATTACTGCCAATAGAATTAGTGTCAGAAAAATATACTTCTTCATAGGTCAATGTTTTTCGGGGGAGGTTAAGGTAAAAATAATGAAAACCTGATTAAAGGTAAATATAATGATGCAATCGGGAATAAAATTCCACAAATCGTTGCCAGTTTTTTAGTTTCCGGTTTTCTTTTTCTTCGGTTTTACCAGCGAGGTCAGCGGGTTTCTGAGGCCTTCGTGTTCGATCAGTTCCATATTTACCGAGCCGACAATTACCGCCGATTTCACCATCACCGGCAGCCGGTTTTCATCATCGGTAATCCACAGCTCCATGGGGTAGGGCTCGCTGAACACTTCTCCCTTGATTACCATAGGCTTGAATTTCAGACAATTAAAAGTGCCGACTTCGGTTTTTACCACTTCCCGGCCCAGATAAACGATTTTGGAAACATAGAGTGAGTCGTCGAGGAAGAAGGAGAGCGGAAAGGACTCGTTCGGCTTCACATCCGAGATGTCAAGCGTGCGGGCATAGTAGAAAACCGACAGGATATCCTGGGTGTTTTCGGGAATCCGCTTCACCGCATTCCGGCTGATTGCCAGTCCGTTATTCTGCCTGAAAGTCACTTCATCATCCTTTTTATAGCCGCCTTCGCGGGTACGGCGGATAAAGTACCAGGGAATCATCGCCTGGCGGTCAACGAAGGATTCAAAGCGGTCGTCCACTTTGAAAAACAGGTTAAACGCCCCCTTCGACTGGCCCGAACCCACGATGTGATAGGTATCGCGGCCATTCTTTGACACCGCCTTCTGCTTTACCTCAAGTTTTGCCTCTCCGGCGGTAACCTTTCCGGTAAGCAGAGAGTGGTAATAAACCCTGAAAGTGAGCTTTTCGCCATGGGTAAAGGCTTTGTTCTCAACCTCGCGGTACGGTTGCGCCTGATTCCCCGAAATTCCGGTAATCAAAAAAAGAAAGGACAATATAAACAGGAGGTGCTTCTTCATTTTGTGTTGTTTTGTAAGGGGTTCGCAAAAAGTGTTCCAAAACGGAAGTCAGAGTCCGCCGCGGCGGAAGAGGTAGGAAGTAAGAGGTAGGAGGTAGGAAGTAGGAGGTATGAATGGATAATGGATAATGGAAAAAAATGCACCGCCAGGTGCTGCAGCCGCCCGATACGACCTTTTCTCCATCCGGAATGCCCGGCATCCCGACGAAGGAAGGATCTGTTGAAATATAGCAGGAGTGTGGTTTAATGGATGATGGGGCTTTGTACCGGCATCTTGGCCGGGGCGGGTTTGCCCGCCGTGCAGATCACCTCACCCAACTCCCTCACGGTGCCTGAGCCGGTGCCTGAGCCGGTGGGTGAGCCGGTGCCTGAGCGAAGTCGAAGGCGAGTCGAACCCGAGTCGAAGGCAGGAGAGGGCGGGGGGTGAGGTAATATCCAGCCACAGGCGGGATGTATCCGCCGCGGCGGAGCGCCGCAAGGCACTTCAAATTTTCATCCGCCGCGGCGGAGCACCATCAGGCGCGTCAAATCTCCAAATCCGCCGCAGGCGGGTCAAATGAGGCTGTCTCAAAAGGCCTCTTTTTTAATTTGTTAATTATCAATAACATAATGT
>LUZO01000133.1 GCA_001603685.1 Bacteroidales bacterium Bact_23 | reverse complement strand
GTTAGGATGCAAAATTAGTAATAAAATAGAATCATTCAAAATAATTTTTTAATGTAATCTTAATTTTGTTGGGGGAAGTCGGAGGTCGGAAGTCAGAGGTCGGAGGTCGGAAGTCAGAGGCCAGAGTCCGCCGCGGCGGAAGAGGTAAGAGGTAAGAGGTAAGAGGTAAGAGTCCGCTGTGGCGGATGAGGTATGAAATCAATTTGTGCCTAAGTGCCTCCCGTATGCACGGGATCTTTGATTCGTGGCAAAAAAAGGATTAGCCACGGAAACACGAAAACACAAAATCCCACTAAAGTGAATAATGCCTTTTGTGTTCTTTCGTGCTTTAGTGTCTCCCGTATGCACGGGATCTTCGATTCGTGGCGAAAAATAGGATTAGCCACGGAAACACGGAAACACAGAATTCCACTATAATAGATAGAAATCCGAACCGGTGAAGCACGAAAACAAAATTAAAAAAGCCCCTCCGCATGGCAGAAGGGGCTTTCGGCAAGCACGCTATTATTTACTATTTATGCAGTGGCGTATATACGATGGATAACAATTCACCGGATTTGCCGGGAACTACCGGGCAGTTCTCAACAATGCCATTCATGGTTTCTGCCGGGATATTTGCCGTAACGGTAACTTCAACATCGCCACAGTTACATCCGGAAAATTCGGCCATTGATCTGCTTAATACCCATACTCCCTGGTTAAACTCATTAACTCCCTTATATTGATAGAGATAACGATTACGCAGGGCTAAATTATTCAGATAATCGGTTGCATATTTGAATCGCTCCTGTGTGGCAACTGTGGTATATTTATAATTCACGCCATTTTCATCAAAATCATATACATGTGCCACATTTGATTTATTCTTGTTTTCTGATCTATCGCAATAAAATACCAGTCTGCTGGGATATGAAGCTACCGTCCATGCCTCATCCGGATTCTGATTGTTCCAGCGGGCATACTCCATTTTAATTAAGGTGCTGTCGAGGCCAAGCATCAGTCCGGGGGCCTTGGCCCTGGATTCCGGTTTGAGCTGTCCGAAACCGAAAAGAACTGTAAATATCAAAGAGAGGGTAAAAATTGATTTTTTCATGGTTGTTGTGTTTTTAATCTTTGTTTTAAGTTTTCCTTTTTTTTGTTTCTCATTTTCCGGCCTGCTGATTTCAGATTCCGTTCCTGAAAAATGATGCGGCAAAATTAGCACCTCCGGCAAGGCGCGTCAATTCGTCAAATTACTACTTTTTGCAGGAAAACTACCGGATTTTCTTTGCGTAGAAATACCCAATACCCAATAATATCAAGCCTTTCGGCAAGGCAGTGGTTACAGCCGGCTAAAAAGTCTATCTTTTCTTCAGTTTCAATCCGGAAGAGTTTCCAGCAGATTTTCAGATCAAAAACGGGGCTCAGGAAAAGGATTTTCGGCAAACAAAAAGCCCCTCCGGTTCAGGGAAGGGCTTCTCGAATGTTCGCCTTATTAATCACTCGTTCAATGGAGTATATACTATCGATAACAATTCGCCGGATTTACCGGGAACCACCGGACACTTTCCAACAATGCTGTTCATAGCTTCTGCCGGGATATTGGCTGTAACGGTCACCTCAAGGTTTCCACAATTACATCCGGTATATTCAGCCATAAATTTATTTGAAACCCATACTCCCTGGTTGAACTCGTTAACCCCCTTGTACTGGTAGATGTAACGGTTTCGCAGGGCTACATTATTCAGATAATCGGTTGCATACTTAATTCGCTCCTGTGCGGCAATGGTTGTATATTTGTAATTTACTCCATTTTCATCGAAATCATAAACATGCGCTACATTCGATTTATTTTTATTCTCTGACTTATTGCAATAATATACCAATCGGTTGGGAAATGATGAAATATCCCATGTCTCATCCGGATTCTCACTGTTCCACCGGGCGTATTCCATCTTAATAACGGTACTGTCCAGCCCCAGCATCAGGCCGGGAGCTTTTGCCTTCGTTACCGGTTTCAGTTGGGCGAACCCAACCAGAACCGATAGCAGCAGGCCTGTTAGTAATATTGTCTTTTTCATAGCGTTGTGGTTTTTTGGGGTTAATAACAAATTGGAGAAAACGGCGGCAAGATCTGGCATGATGCAATGACGGTTTCTATGATACAAAGATACTATCCAATCAGGGTGTAGTCAATTCGTTAAAACACCACTTTTGCAACTTTTTAAACGCAAACACACTGGGTAGAAATACCCATTGTTCAGTATTAAAATTCAAAGCCGGACAAAACATACCGGTAAGCCTCTGCCTGTCCTGCAAAACAGATTTGAAAATCAAAAAAAATTATCAACAAAAAAGCATTTTTTGCCGATAATAAATACCCTAACACAATGTATTACTGCATTTTACAATAACACAGCCATTCCCGACAATTGTTCATCTACTTGTATATCAGCCATTTAACCAATTTTTAGGCTATGCAAACGATTGCAGTATATTATTGTATTTCAGGTATTTATTTATTATATAGTTTTGCACCATTATCCAATTTTAAATTGAAAGGATATGAAAAACAATCATTCATTTTCATTGAACACAAAGACCGGTCGCGCCCTTTCGGCCCGTGACCTGATCCGATACATCAACCTCAAGCTTGCCACCATGGGTCAGCCGGTTTTTGATGATCAGGCGATGCCTGAAATCAACAAACCGCTTGCCGATCCTGAGTTTCTCGACCTCACCTCGAATCTGGTAAGCATTTACCGCAGCCGCACCCGGCTTATCTCCGATGTTTATGCACCGGTTGACAGGCGCATTCAGGGATTTATCAACAGCTATCTGGCCGATCTGAACCTGCCTTCTGTACCTCATCTGCCCAACAATATGCTGGTCAGCGACAAACCGGGAGTTTCGCGTATGCTGAGTCTCCCGCCTCATAAAAACCATTTCAGCAACGAAATGATTGATTCATACCGTATCCGTCAGGGTGTGCTGCACAATCCGCGCAACGACCGCCGTACCACCAAGGGGTCGTTCCACATTGTTGAAGGCGGGCTTCCCGTTCCCGTCGATAAAATCGAAGTTCCCAAAATTGCCTTTGCAAGATTCCTTGAGGCAGCCTTCAATCCCCCGGCATGGCTCAACCGGCTGCCATTCACCTCGTCGCAGGAGAAACAGGCGGAAGTATTCGTCTCCATTCTGATGCGCCCGGTGGTTTGCCCCGAGGTTAAAGGCGTGATGAAGCGCAAAACCATGGAAGTTCGCTTTTTCACTCCGGGCAGTCTGGTTTCGAACATCGATTTTGTAGAATCCATCTTCGGAAATGCCGGGAACCCCTCCAACCCCGCCTGCGATGCCGCTCTGGATCCCGAAAGCTGGACAGGCCACACCGGTTGTATCGTTCTGGCTCCCCAGCTTACCAAAATGACCAAAAAGGAGCTGGGACTGCCTCATTACGACCAGGCAACCGAACGCCAGCGTCGCGACGGCGTTTGCTGGAAAGATGAAAATGAACTCTACAACGGCGGTCAGCCTTTCAAAATCACCTGCCGCGATGAGCGCGGAGTGGTGGTTACCCTGCTGGCCGATAATTACTTCGGATATTCAAAAAAGGAGATCAAAACGCAGATCAGCTATAGTGCCAACCTTTTCGGGCTGGTGGAGGAAGAGCATGCCGGCGGAGCCATTGCCTTCAGCCGCAAAAATGTCGGCGCCAATTTCAATGGCAACCTGTTTATGAAAAACCACCTGAAGAAATCGTTCTATTTCAGCGAGGTGGTTGAGAAATTCGGCAGCCTGATGAACCTGACCCCCGAAGGGTACGGCATCGACAAGAAGTTCGACAACATCATCTACATCCCCGAGGATACCGACATTGACCTTTACAAAGGCAGCGTGCAGTGGGTTCACAACGGAACCAGGCGCTCCATACCGCTCAGGCCGGGCTTTTTCTACATCTATCCCTCAGGCCACAAGCTGCATATGGAGAAGCATCCGTCGGCCCCCTCATGGCGACTGGTTAGCACCCAGCCCAACGGAACCTTCTGCCACAAACCCAGCACCGTTTCGGGAGGCGGCAAATCGGAAATCTCCAAATCGCTGCTCAATGCCATCATTTACGGATCGTTCTTTGTTGACGATTTCGACCGCGACATTAAAGCCGCCGATGAGATCATCAACCGCGATTACTCGGGAAGGTGGAAATTTCCGGATGAGCACAAGCCGGTTTCGCGGCCGCTGCTGTCGCCAAACCGCACCCTGGGCTCGGTTATCAAGCTGCTCAACCCTTCGCCGTTCTACTCGGATGAATACAATGAGTTTGTTAAGGCAATCCCCGCCCACATCAAGGCACTGGTATTTTATGTGAAGCGGTTCTACCGCCCCGAACGCACCAGCGACGACTGGAAGGATTACTTCTCCACCGATGTAATCAACGGCAACAAAGGGCACGAACTGCTGTTCAGCAACCGCAAGCTGAGCGCCAGCTACCTGAGGGTGGGCTTTGCCGCCGACAACTCCTGGTACCTGCATAAACTGCGCTCCGACTTTATTGCAGCCGCCAAGATTCAGATGGAAGACGACATCACCGCTTCGGTCACGCTGCCGGTAAATCAACTGCGTTACCTGAATGCCGATTACAGCAACCAGAGTGTAAAAATCACCGAGAACTGCGAGGAGAAGTTCTTCCAGCGCCCGGATGAAGCCATTCACAGAGGTTACGACAAGGAGACGGAAGCCGACCTGTCGCAGCGCAACAACTTCTGCAGCAACTATCAGCCGCTTACCGCCGAAGACGGCAAACAACTGATTGAGGACGCCATTAACTTCGACCGCTACACCCGTCCCATCCAGAAGCTGATCATTGAGGGAACCATGGATTCGACCGGCAACTACTTTATCACCCCTTCGCATCCAAGACTTGTAAACGGCGCGCCTTCGAAGAATCCGCGCTACCTGCAGATACGACCCGACATCGTCAATCCCATCGACGATCATCTGGCAGAGATCGGCATGCGTTTCTCCATGCGCATCCCCCTCACCGACCCGGTGCATCATCCCATCCATGCCGTACTGCCCGGCCGCCGCAACAATCCGCCCGACCACGAAGGCGGAATCCGCGGTCTGAGCGTGTACGGCCCAATCCACTATCAGGAACTTCCCGAGTTGTTTATGGACTTTATCTGCAGCCTTACCGGAAAATCGCCCTCCACTACGGGAGCCGGCTCCGAAGGCGCACTTACCAAAGGCCCGTTCAATATGCTGAACGCCGTTACCGACCTGAACAATGCGCTGCTGAGCTACATCCTTACCGGATACAATGCATTCTCGTCGGCTGCGGGTTTCATAGGCACCAAATCGCGTTTCGACCACGACATCTCCCTGCTGATTCCCGAATTGTGGTGCAGAATGGAGGTAAGCGACCGCGACCCCAAAAAGCTGATTGCCGAAGGTTCGCTGGAGAAGCTCAACGACTTTGAATATAAAGGGAAAAAAGTGCTTGCCTCCCGCCTTGGCTACCGCATCACCGAAAATTTCACCTTCAACTACCTGAACAGCATTTTCGATGAGCCGAACGCCGTGTTCAACGACTTGATGCTCCATCCCGAAAAGCAGGATATGGCCGCGTATGTGGATGGCATCAACAACATTGTGGAGGCGCAGCAGCGCGTTGCCCGCAACTATTTTGAGGATGGAAGCGCGGATGCCGCCATACCACCGCTGAAGGCCCTGCTGCACATCATGGCCTGGGGGCACTACGAAGGAAAAACCGCCGAAGATCCGGAAATCAGAAAGATGTTCGACCGCGATTATGTACTGGAATCGGAATGGTACCTCGGGCGCCTGCAGCGAAAACAGCAGATTGATACCGAATTCCTAGAAAGAAGCCTGGAGTACCTTAACCAGTTTACCGGACAGGAGATCAATGAAGAGTACATTGAAGAACTGGATCTGAAAACACGCATAATGAATGTGGAAAAAGAACTGGAAAGGGTAAAATCGGAGAATTATCTAAACTTCCTGAAAGGAACCATCGGCGCCGATCCGCTTTTCAGAAAATAACCCAAACCTGATGGCCCGACCGGCCTTCATTAAGACGAACAAAGGAGTTGCAATTTCATGCAGCTCCTTTGTTTTTTATATCTATTAAGGTAACATTCAATATGATATGAAATGTACCCCTTAGGCACAATAACCCGGCACAATCAGCCGACTACTTTGACTTACGGAATAACACCTATCTTTACCGGCACAAAACAACGCATTTATGACCGAATTCCAGCTTTCAGAAAAGGACTTTATCCCTTTGGATAAGTTGCTCAAAATCACGAACCTGGTTCAAAGTGGCGGAGAGGCGCATCAGTTCATCGACGCCGGTGAAGTGCTGGTGAACGGCCACACGGAACTGCGCCGCCGCATGAAACTGCGCACCGGCGATGTGGTGGAGTTCAGAGGCGAAACAATCAGGATTGTGTAAACCGGCGGTTTAGCCCTCCTTCTCGATTTTAAAGGCGTTGAAGATCCTGTCGGTTCCAACCTGCGCAGTGCCGTGGAAAGTGGCATCCAGGATATCGGCATCGCTCCAGCCGTGCGCCCTTACTGCATCCACATCACTTTTCGTAACTCCGTTGGAATTCTTCACCACTTTCAGCACAAAGAGCAGCAACGCCAGCTCTTTTTCGTCAAGCGGCGCTTTCGACGGATCTTTCTTCACTTCCGTAAGCTGTTCAGGCAGTATGCCGTACTGCATCAGGATTCCGGTATTCATTCCCACACAGTATTCGCAAAACTCATCGGTGGAAACCAGCAGGCGGGTCAGTGCCAGCAGCTTGCCGCTCAGCGTCTTGTGCGAGGAGAAATAGAACAGGTTCTTCACCTGCGATTCAAGCAAATGAGGGCTGGGACTGAATACCTTAAATGCATTGGGAACAAAGCCCATCCCTTTGATCATCGATTCATAAACCTCGGCAACCTTGCCGGTGGCTTCGTTTGGTTCTATCAGATTTAAAAGTGCCATTATATTCCGTTTTTATACATTTAAACTCAGTTCAGGACAAGTTGAATCCGCTTTTAAAACTTACTTTTCGCGAAACAACCTCCCGATGATAAAACAATGGATTGGGGGATTTGTTTTGGGGGCTGATCCGCCGCGGCGGACAGAGGTCGGAGTCCGCAGCGGCGGAAGAAGTCAGAGGTGAGTCCGCCGCGGCGGATGAGAAATGAGATTCAGCCGTGGCGCAAGAGATGTGAAGTATTCTCCCGAGGCAGTGTTAGAGGTTTTGTTCGCAGCCTCATTTGAAATCTTTATTTACATTTGTACCGGTTAAGGGTGTGTTGCCCTCTGTTTCAGCATTTGCAAATAATTAAAGCATTCAATCCCATGAAAAGATCACTTTTATATCTTCTGTTTTCAGGCCTTATTTTCACAGCCTGCAACCAAAGTGCCACTACCGAACAGGCCGCAAAGCCGGAGATAAACCCGGAAGCGGTTAAGACCGTTGAGTTTCATGTTACCGGAATGGGTTGCGGCGGTTGTGAAAACAAAATAATGACGGCAGTAAACCAACTGGACGGGGTCAGCGAATCGTTTGCTTCACACGCTGACGAGCTCACGGTCGTCAGTTACGATACCACCCTTACCAACCCAGAAATTATCAGGGCTGCCATTGAAAAGACGGGATACCCGGCCGAACTGATGGCAATGAAGCCGGTGAATGAAGAGTAGAAGCGCATACGATAGCAGTGCAAAACAGTATATATTGCGCTGAAACGCTACAAACCGAAAACCATTTCACTTTCACAGGATGACCTCTGCAAATCTGAAGGTTATCATAATCAAGGTGTGCATCCACGCCCGGCAAAGATAACAACCCGCTCTTTCCAGCGCCGGTTTTCAGGCTAAAAACCTCCGAAGCAAAAGAGGCTATAAAAATGCCCGGTTAGCCGGAAAAGCATTTTAAATTTAATCTAAATTAGATTAATGAGTGGTTATCCTTCTTTTTATTGATACATTTGATAGCTTTTACCGGTATTATGGAGAATAAGAAAACAAATATCTTTCGCCGTATTTTTCGTTTTTATTACGATGGCTTCCGCAGCATGACCGTTGGCCGCACTTTATGGATTATCATCCTGATAAAGCTATTCGTAATGTTCGCCATTCTGAAACTATTCTTTTTTCCCAATTACCTGAAGAACAATTTCGATACCGATGAAGAGCGCGGCAACCATGTTATTGAGCAGCTAATCAATCCCAAATAGACAAATATTATGACAGAGACTTTTGATTATTCATTGATTGACTGGTCGAGGGCGCAGTTTGCACTTACGGCTATGTATCACTGGATTTTCGTACCGCTTACGCTGGGTCTTGGTTTCATCATGGCCATTATGGAAACCATATATGTTCGCACTGGCGATCCGGCATGGAAGCGAATCACCAAATTCTGGATGACCATCTTCGGCATCAACTTTGCCATTGGTGTGGCTACCGGCATTATTCTGGAATTTGAGTTTGGCACCAACTGGTCGAATTACTCCTGGTTTGTGGGCGATATTTTCGGAGCGCCGCTGGCCATCGAGGGAATTATGGCCTTTTTCCTCGAATCCACCTTTATTGCCGTTATGTTTTTCGGGTGGAACAAAATCAGCAAAAAATTTCACCTGATTTCAACCTGGCTGGTAGCCATTGGCGCAAGCCTTTCAGCGCTGTGGATTCTGGTGGCCAATGCCTGGATGCAGCTTCCGGTGGGAATGAAATTTAATCCGGAAACTGCGAGAAACGAAATGGCGAACTTCTGGGAGGTATTACTCTCTCCAATGGCTGTCAGTAAATTCCTGCATACCATTTCATCATCATACACACTTGCTGCACTTGTTGTAATTGGAATCAGCTCATGGTTTCTGCTTAAAAAGAGGCATGTGGTTTTTGCAAGAAGAAGCATTGTGGTAGCGGCTGTTTTCGGGCTGACAACTTCGTTGTTTACCATTCTCACGGGCGATTACAGCGCCAAGGTGATTGCACGGCACCAGCCAATGAAGTTTGCTGCCTTCGAGGGAATGTATGTGGGGCAGCGCAATGCACCTCTTATTGCAATAGGGGTAGTATCCTCATCGCCCGAAGATCCTGAAAATAAAAATGCAAAAGACTTCGCCTTTAAAATTGAGATTCCAAACTTTCTGTCGTACATGGCTTTTCAGGACATCAACGCCTTTATTCCGGGCATTCAGGATTTGATGGATGGCAATGAAGAACATGATATTCTGCCGGTTTCGGAGAAAATAACGCGTGGAAAACTTGCCATTGACGCCCTGGCAGATTTCAAAACGGCTAAAAATGCCGGAGACGAAGAAAAGATGCTGAAGTCGAGGCAGGTGCTTGATGAGAATTTCAAGTACTTCGGCTACGGCTACTTTGTGGATGACCCTTCGAGGCTGATACCGAATGTACCCGTAACCTTCTACAGCTTCCACCTGATGGTAGCTCTTGGAATGTGGTTTTTGCTTTTCTTCGCCATAGTGCTGCTTTTGGTTTACAAGGGAAAAATCGCAGGCTCAGGATTCTGGCTGAGAATAGCCATCGTTAACATTCCGCTGGCATACATCGCTTCACAGGCAGGATGGATTACGGCTGAAATGGGGCGTCAGCCATGGGTAATCCAGGATCTGATGCCTACACTCACGGCAGTTTCGAGATTAGACACCAATGCCGTGATTACCACTTTCATACTGTTTGCGCTAATCTTCACCACCCTGCTTATTGCCGAGCTGAAAATCATGTTTAAACAAATCAAGTTGGGTCCCAAACCGGAAGGAGGAAATTAAAATGTTTGAAACTCTCGAATTATATACACTTCAGCAGTACTGGTGGGCTATCATCTCACTGCTTGCCGGCCTGCTTGTTTTTCTGATGTTTGTTCAGGGTGGACAAACCCTAATTTACACGCTGGGTAAAACAGATACAGAGCGTTCGATGATTGTAAATACACTAGGCCGTAAATGGGAACTCACCTTCACCACGCTGGTAACATTCGGAGGTGCCTTCTTCGCTTCTTTCCCCCTATTCTACTCCACCAGTTTCGGCGGCGCATACTGGGTGTGGATGGCCATCCTGTTCGCCTTTATTATTCAGGCCATATCGTACGAATTCCGGACCAAGCCCGCCAACTTCCTGGGAAAACGCACCTATGAGACTTTCCTGTTTATCAATGGCGCCGTAGGCACAATTCTGATCGGAACCGCGGTAGGCACCTTTTTCAACGGCTCAATGTTTTCGGTGGATAAAACAAACCTGACCAATATATACGATTCTGCCATTTCGCGCTGGGAAACTCCTTACCACGGGCTTGAAGCCGTTCTCAACCTCCATAATGTGGCATTGGGTCTTGCAGTCTTTTTCCTCGCAAGAGTACTGGGTATTCTCTATATTGTGAATAGCATAAATGACGACAACATCTTCCAAAGATCACGCAAACAGATGATCTACAATGCAGTGCCATTCCTGATTTTTTTCCTCTACTTTATTATTCATCTGTTTCTGAAACAAGGGTTTGCCTTAAATCCCGATAGCGGCGAAATCTATATGGCGAAATATAAGTATTTTCACAATCTGATTCAAATGCCTGTGGTGCTGGTTCTGTTTATTGTTGGCGTTGGCGGAGTGCTTGCGGGCATGGCCAACTTCCTGTTTTGCAGAGGCATCAAAGGAATCTGGGCTGCAGGAGCCGGGACGGTGCTTACCGTTTTTTCGCTCATGCTGATAGCCGGACTGAATAATACAGCATACTATCCGTCGGTATATAATCTTCAGCATTCGCTTACCATCCGGAATAGTTCATCGAGCCACTACACCCTTTCGGCAATGAGTTATGTTTCACTTTTTATCCCGGTTGTGATTGCCTACATCTACTTTGCCTGGAAAGCCATCAACAAAAAACAGGTGGACAAAGCCGACATTGAAGATGACAGTGCTCACCTCTATTAAATCACCTTTAAAAACAAAAAGATATGTACTTCGGTAGAATTTTATGGCTGTTAGCATGGCCCGCAATGATCGCCGCATCATATTACCTGACCTTATGGGCGCTGAAACTGCTGGATAAGCAAATAAAAGAAGAGCCGCCGGGCGGCGATCCCCTGCCATGAGTTAACCAAAACAACATTTAAGCCCCTTTTGCAAGGGGCTTTTTCATTCCTCTTGTCAAACCTAACGGGGATTATAAATATTCCGACGCTTCGGCCGGATATTGAAGCTGCCGCGATTGGCTGTAACCGGAAGATTCCGTGAATACAGTTATCGGGAATATAAGCCACTAAACCGGAAAAACATAGAATCCAAAAACAAGAGAAATGGTTTGTGCTTCCCCGCAGTTGCGGGAGCTTCGATTCGTGGCAAAAAAAATTAGCCACAAAGACACGAAAACACAGAATCCCACTAAAAAGAAGGAAGCTTTTGTGCATTTTAGTGCCTTAGTGTCTTAGTGGCAAAAAAAGAGTAGCCACGAAAACACGAAAACACAGAATCCCACTAAAAAGAAGGAAGCTTTGGTGCATTTTAGTGCCTTAGTGTCTTAGTGGCAAAAAAAAGTAGCCACAAAGACACAAAACCCAACGAAAGCCAGACACTCAAACAAAAAAACGGGCGTCAGTTCAATTATTTTCCGGAATAAGATACTCCCTTTTAATTCGTTGCACCAAATTACTTTTGACCGGACTGATCAAAACTATTCTCAAT
>LUZO01000132.1 GCA_001603685.1 Bacteroidales bacterium Bact_23 | reverse complement strand
GTCTATCTTATACCGATTGTAAATACAATTCGTATTAACTACATTTTGAGTAGCCGCAATATTTACAGGTAAGACAACCTTCTTTGTACATAAGTCCGTCTTTTTCGTGGCAGCTTGGGCATTCGGCTTTGCTTGAAACTGTGGTTCCATCAGGAATGTAGCGTTTCAGCGCGCGTACCACACCGTTTTTCCAGGTTGTGATGCTATCGTTGTCAAAGTTCAGGTTTTCAACCAGGTCAACCAGGAACGGCAGCGGCATACCGTGGCGCAGAATTCCCGAAATCAGCTTGGCATAATTCCAGAACTCCTTGTTGAACGAACGGGAGAGTCCCTCCATGGTAACCCGGTAGCCGTCCTTGTCGAGGAACTGGAAATCGTATCTTGCCTGTTCGTTGTCGGCTTTCTGGCGAAGTACCCATCCTTTCTGAACCCAGGGCGGCAGATAGAAGCCATCGGCCTTTCCGGTGAAGATTTCATACGGTTTATTGTCCAGTAGCCCGATTACGGCGATCCATTTTTCATAGTCATTCTGGAAACGAACCACTTCAGCCTCAAGTTTTTCCGGTCTGGGAGGTGCCTTTGTTTCGCGGAATTCGGTTGCATCTTCTTTCTTCTCGCTGCTAACCAGCACACCCGACCTGGATCCGTCGCGGTAGATGGTCATTCCCTTACAGCCGCTTTCCCATGCGGTTTTGTAAACCCGGCTTACCAGCTCTTCCGAAACCTCTTTGGGCAGATTTACGGTAACGCTGATGGAGTGGTCAACCCATTTCTGAATGGCGCCCTGCATTCTTACCTTGCTCACCCAGTCAATATCGTTGGAGGTGGCCTTATGATAAGGCGATTTCTCAATCACCTGGGCAAGTCTTTCTTCGTCGTAGGTCTGTACCTTTTCGGGATCATACCCGTTGATGCGCAGCCAATCCATAAACTTGGGGTGGAACACATTGTACTCTTCCCATGAATCGCCCACTTCATCAACGAAAGTTACATTTACATTCTTATCGTTGGGATTCACCTTGCGGCGGCGTTTGTAGCTGACCATAAACACCGGCTCTATACCCGATGTGGTTTGCGTACAGATACTTACGCTTCCGGTGGGGGCAATGGTAAGCATGGCGATGTTACGGCGTCCGTTTACAGCCATTTTCTCATATACCTCAGGAGCAGCCTCTTTCAGCCGCTGAATAAACGGATTGTCCTTCTCACGCTCAGTACTGTAGATCGGGAATGCTCCGCGTTCGCCGGCCAGATCGGCCGATGCGCCATATACCGCAATTGCAAGGGTTTTGTGTACCTCAACCGAGAAATCGGTAGCCTCATCGCTGCCATAACGCAGGCCAAGAGCGGCCAGCATATCTCCTTCAGCGGTGATGCCTATTCCGGTACGGCGGCCCTGCAGCGTCTTCATCCGGATGTTCTCCCACATTTTCCGCTCAATACGCTTAATCTCCTCATCCTCAGGGTCAGCGTCCACTTTACCCAGAATGGCATCTATCTTCTCTGCCTCCAGGTCGATGATGTCGTCCATGATTCTGAGTGCATAGGCGGCATGCCTTTTGAACAGTTCGTAGTTAAATCGGGCCTCCGGGGTAAACGGATTTTCCACATAGCCGAAGAGGTTCAGGGCAATCAGGCGGCAGCTGTCGTACGGACAAAGCGGAATTTCGCCGCAGGGATTGGTGGAAAGGGTCTTGAATCCAAGATCGGCATAGCAATCGGGAACGGACTCACGGATTACGGTATCCCAGAACAGCACTCCCGGCTCAGCCGATTGCCACGCATTGTGGATAATTTTATCCCAGAGCGCCTGAGCATCGACTTCCTGAACCTTTACCGGGTTCGTTGATTGAATGGGATACTGCTGGAGGTACGGTTTCCCGTCAACCACCGCGCGCATAAACTCATCGTCAATCTTCACGGACACATTGGCGCCGGTAACTTTTCCCTGCTCCATTTTTGCATCGATAAAGCGCTCGGCATCCGGATGTTTCACCGAAATGGTGAGCATCAGTGCGCCTCTGCGGCCGTCCTGAGCCACTTCACGGGTTGAGTTTGAATAGCGCTCCATAAACGGCACAATGCCGGTTGATGTGAGGGCACTGTTCTTTACCGGGCTTCCTGTAGGCCGGATGTGCGAAAGGTCGTGGCCTACCCCTCCCCTGCGCTTCATCAGCTGAACCTGCTCCTGGTCTATCTTCATGATGCCGCCGTACGAATCGTAATTGGAGTCGCCTCCGATAACGAAGCAGTTCGACAGGGATGAAACCTGGAAATTGTTTCCCATACCCGCCATCGGGCTACCCTGGGGAATGATGTAGCGGAAGTTGCGGAAAAGCTCAAATACCTCATTTTCGCTCATCGGATTGGGATATTTGCGCTCAATTCTTGCCACCTCGGCGGCAAGCCTCCGGTGCATATCGTCCGGAGTAAGTTCGTAAATATTTCCGTCGCTGTCCTTCAGGGCGTATTTGTTCATCCAGACATTGGCCGCAAGGGCATCACCGCGGAAATAGGCAGTCGCTTTCTCAAGAATCTCATCATATCCGTATGATACCGGTTCTTTTACAGCAGCATCCTGAATGGCAGGCGCTTCCGCTTGTGTAATCTCTTCCGGAATGTTTACTCTCAGTTCTTCCGAAGCTGCAATAATATCCGGAACTGCAGGTCTCACGCGTTCTTCGAGCATTGCATTAAAGAAATCTTCGGATTTCTTCACTTCTTTAGTTTCAACATCTTCTTCCAGATTTGCAAACAAGTTGATCTCCATAGTTTAAGACTCAAAA
>LUZO01000131.1 GCA_001603685.1 Bacteroidales bacterium Bact_23 | reverse complement strand
TAAAAATTATTAATAATTACAAATGATAAATAAATTTTTTTTCAATGTTGTTCATTGGAAAAATCATATCATACCCTGATGAAGAAAACAAAAGGAGTTTTCCTTCAAAAACGCAGCCATTTGTTTTGTAATTTTGTTGCATAATAACAAACCATTGAATATTCAAGGTTTTTAACCACTGATTGATGAGTAACTACCTGTCGCGCCTTCTTGATGATGCCGTTAATGAATTAACCCGGTTACCCGGTATCGGGCGGCGAACGGCGCTAAGGCTTGCGCTGCATCTGCTCCGGCAGGATGAACTGCAGTCGGAAGCGCTGGGGAATGCCATTATCAACCTGAGGAAGGGCGTAAAATACTGCAGCCGTTGCAACAATATTTCCGACGACGAGCTGTGCGGTATTTGCTCCGATCACCGGCGCGATGTTTCGCTGGTGTGCGTGGTAGAAGACATCAGGGATGTGATGGCAATTGAAAATACCGGACAATACCGTGGTTTATATCATGTACTGGGCGGGGTAATATCACCTATGGATGGCATTGGTCCGGCTGATCTGAACATCACCTCACTCGAAAGGCGGATTGAAACCGAAGGGATATCGGAACTCATTATGGCGCTTCCGGCTACCACCGAAGGCGATACCACTAACTTCTACCTTTTTAAGCGGTTTCAGGAAAAGGTGGCAACTTTTTCGGCCATTGCCAGGGGAGTGGCAATTGGGGATGAGCTGGAGTTTGCGGATGAAATTACTTTAGGGAAATCAATCCTGAACAGGGTGCCGTACCACAAATCTTTCTAAAAACGGAACCCGCCTTGATCGCCATTATTCGGTTTTGATATCCTCCACAATATCAAAAATACTCATCTGATTGGGATGAATGCTGTGCTCCTGCGGAAATTTAAGATGCGCATAGCCGTTGTTGGCAAGGTATAACATAATGGCTCTTTTGTACATGGTTACCGGGGTTGTGCCATGATCACGACAAAATTTATCAACCCGTCTCTTCTGTTGATAGGTTAGTTTAAAAGCCACCGGTTTGAATTTTCTGTACTTTTTCCTTTTTCGCTTTCCGGCCATAAACTGAGTGGTTGAAATGATGTGCAATATAACACAATTAATTGTATGAATTCCGTTGTTTTTATTTAATCTGGGTTGTCGGAAGCAGTTCTTACTCCCTGATAATATCCCTTATATCATCAATAATTTTTCTGGCCAATACTTCTGCTTTTACTTCTGAATTGCTTTCCGAATAAATCCTGATAATCGGCTCAGTGTTCGATTTTCTGAGATGTACCCATTCATTTTCGAAGTCAATCTTCAGTCCATCTTCAGTATTGATGTTGTGTCTGTTATACTTTTGAGTCATTTTTCTGAGGATGTTGTCCACATCCATTTCGGGCGAGAGCTGAATCTTGTTTTTGGAGATGAAGTAACCGGGGTAGCTGCTTCTGAGGTTTGTGCATCGTTTTCCCGACTTTGCCAGATGTGAGAGGAAAAGCGCAATGCCAACCAGCGCATCCCGGCCATAGTGCAGCTCCGGCAGAATTACCCCGCCGTTTCCTTCACCGCCGATGATGGCGCCGACTTCCTTCATTCTTTCCACCACATTAACCTCGCCAACGGCTGAGGCAAAGTATTTTCCGCCAGCCTTTTCGGTGATGTCGCGCAATGCTCTGGTAGAGGAGAGGTTCGAAACGGTATTTCCGGCATGATGCTGGAGTATGTAGTCGGCAACAGCCACCAGGGTGTATTCTTCGCCGAACATATCGCCGTTTTCGCAAACAATGGCCAGCCGGTCAACATCGGGATCAACGGCAAAGCCGACATGGGCCTTGTTTTTTACCACCAGTTCCGAAAGCTCTCTCAGGTTTTCGGGCAGCGGCTCCGGATTGTGCGGGAAGTTGCCGTCGGGCGTACAGTAGAGTTCGTCAATCAGCTCAACTCCAAGCGATTTAAGCAGCAGCGGAACGGCTATGCCACCGGTTGAGTTAACCGCATCAACCGCCACCCTGAAGTGAGCCATTTTAATGGCAAAGGAGTCAACATAAGGCAGATTGATGATTCTCTCGATATGTTTGCGAAGCTGGCTTTCGTCGTGTGTTATTACGCCAAGTTTATCCACTTCGGCAAAGGTATAATCGCCTTCTTCGGCAATTTTCAGCAGCCGCTCGCCATCCGAAGCGCTGATGAATTCCCCTTTGCTGTTCAGCAGTTTCAGCGCATTCCATTGCCACGGATTGTGGCTGGCTGTAATAATTACGCCTCCGGCTGCATTCAGTTCATTTACAGCCATTTCAACGGTTGGTGTTGTGGAGAGCCCCAGATCGGTAACATCAATGCCCATAGCGGTAAGGGTTCCGGTTACAAGGCTGTTCACCATCTCACCCGAAACCCGTGCATCGCGGCCTACCACTACCGATAGCCTTTCCGCTGATTCAGAATTCAGCATGGCAGCGTATGCCGCCGTATATTTAACAATATCCATAGGGCTTAGTCCCTCTCCGGGCTTTCCGCCCAGCGTTCCCCTGATGCCTGAAATACTTTTTATTAATGTCATAAGTAAAACTATAACTAATGGCTGAAACTGCAAAGGTAATTCAAATAAACGAAGCCGGGGTGTGTTTTTTTTATTCCCGACCGGATTGGCATAACTACCTGCCTGATGGTGATTGCATTTAATCTTATTAACAAACAGTTGTCCATAACTTCCCGGAAACCGAACGAAAAAATGAGGTGAATTTTCATAATATTACTCCTTTAAATCAGGGTTGTGTAAATTATCAACAAAGGGGTAAATCGTAAACCCCGATAAAAAAATGCGTACCTTTGCAGCGGATTATTGCAATGGGTAATCGGACAAAATGATGAATGATTTTTTTGATAACTGGGAAGACGAGGATTCCATTTTCCAACTCGCAGAGCGTTTCGAGCAGATGCTTCGCGAGGATGGGTACTATTTCTTCGATGTGGAGGAGTATGAGGATCTGATTGACCATTACCTTGCAATCGGCGATCTGAAGAAGTGCGGAAAGGCGCTTGGGTATGCTATGGAGCAATATCCTGACCTCGCCGGATTCAGAATCAGGCAGGCACAACTGATGGTCTCATCAAACAAGGTAGAGAAGGCGTTGAGAATTCTGTCGCAGGTTGAAGATGCCGATCCGGCAAATAGTGAGATTTATATTGCCAAAGGTGCAATATACAGCCAGTTGCAACGCTACGATGATGCCATCCGTGAATACAATAAAGCCATTGATAACGAACAGGAAGATCCGGCAAACATATACGCAAGCATTGCCTATGAATATGAAAACCTCGGTAATTACGACAAAGCCATCGAGTATCTGAAAAAGGTTCTGGAGCTTGATCCCGATCATGAGGCCATCATATTCGAACTTGCCTTTTGTTTCGAAATAACCAACCGGATCGAGGAAAGCATTGAATATTTCGGGCAGTTTATTGATAATTACCCGTATTCGAAATTTGCATGGTTTAATCTTGGGATATCCTACAACACCGTTGAACTGTATGAAAAGGCTATAGAATCGTTTGATTTTGCCATTGCCATCGACCCTGCATTTTCGTCGGCTCACTTCAACAAGGCAAATTCGCTTGCCGCGATGGAGCTGTACCGCCTTGCGATAAAATCGTACGAGGATACCTTTGAGTACGAAACACCCGAAGGGCTCACCTTCTATTTTATTGGCGAGTGTTACGAGAAACTCGGGCTGTATGAAATGGCCATCGAAAACTTCAGGAAAGCGGTAGAACTCGATGAGAACATTGCCGATGCCTGGGTTGGAATGGGGGTTTGTTACGAAGAGCTGGGCGATTTAAAATCGGCGCTGAGGTTTATCCGCCGCAGCCTTGAAATTGACCCCGAGAATCCGGAGTTTCTGGCTACCCTGGCGGTAACACAGCAACATGCCGGATATTTCGACGAAGCAGCCGCATCATACACCAAAGCAGTTCAAATCAACCCAAACGATCCGCTGATCTGGCTCGACTTCTCCGGATTGTTTGCGGAATTGGGAGAGTTTGAAAATGCCATTGAGGTAATAAATGCCGGATTGGATAATCTGCCGCAAACCGCTTCACTCTATTACCGCCTTGCATCCTATCATTACAACCTGAAAGAGATGAAAAAAGGGATGGCTGCGCTTGACAAGGCAATTGAAATTGGCGGTGAAGGCCGTGAGGAGCTTTTTGTATTCTCTACCCACGACCAATTGGACCCTCTGATAAATGAGTTGCTCGAAGACCGCAAACGCCACTAAAACTACTATTTACTGAAAACTCTTTTTTTACCATCCAACTGAAAATGAAAAACCACCTAACTCTGTTATTAAAAGGTGTGGCAATGGGCACAGCCAATATTATCCCCGGCGTGTCAGGTGGCACCATAGCCCTGATTACAGGAATCTTCGAACGGCTGATCAACGCCATTAAATCATTTGACATAAAGGCGATACGCCTGCTGCTGAAAGGACGGTTCAGTGAGTTTGCCAAACATACCGATCTGTGGTTTCTGCTGGTTCTGTTTGCCGGTGTTGCCCTGGCAATCATCAGCCTGGCAAGGGTGTTCGATTATCTGTTTCACCAATATCCCATTTATATCTGGTCTTACTTTTTCGGATTGCTGCTCGCCTCAATCTATTTTGTAGGCAAAACGGTGTCGAAATGGAATACTTCGGTGATTATCTCTTTTATTGTCGGTACCGGCATTGCACTATCGCTCTCATTTATGAACCCCGCCACCGAAAACAGCGATACACTTTATGTTTTCCTGTGCGGCGCTGTCTCCATCTGCAGCATGATACTTCCCGGAATCTCCGGCTCGTTTGTGCTGATTCTGATGGGAAACTATCAGCTGGTGGCCATCGATGCCATCAATAACCTGCGCTTCGAAATCATCATTCCCTTTGCACTGGGTGCCGCCGTGGGATTGCTGGGGTTCTCGTACATTCTCTCCTGGATTTTTAAGAAATTCCGCGACCAGACCATTTCACTGCTTACCGGATTCATTCTTGGATCGCTCGGTGTGATCTGGCCATGGAAAAAAGCCGTATATATGCTGGATGCCGCCGGAAATACCCTGATAAAAAAGGGAGAGCCGGTGGTGGAGCGCTATTTAATGACCCTTCCCGAAACTTTCAACACCGAATTCTTCATTGCCATCTTTATCATGATTGTCGGGATTGCCAGCATATGGATCATCGAGAAGTATGCAGCCGCCAAACAATAAACCATTGTGCAACGCATCTACGGCCTTATCGGACTTACGCTCAAACACTCCTGGTCGAAGCAGTATTTTACCGGAAAATTTTCAGGAGGCAACATCAATGCCGTTTACAACCTGTATGAGCTTCAGCAGATTGACGAAATCATAAAGCTGGTTGAAGCCGAAAAACGGCTTTGCGGGCTGAATGTCACCATTCCTTACAAACAGTCGGTAATTCCCTTTCTTTCTGCCGTTTCGCCCGAAGCGGCCGCCATCGGAGCGGTCAATGCCATTGCCATTGATCGTTCTTCCGATGAAATCAGGATGACCGGATACAACACCGATGCGCCTGCATTTGCGGAAGAATTGATCGGGTTTGCCGGCAAACCGTCGGGGACTGCCCTTATTCTGGGAACCGGCGGAGCAGCAAAGGCGGTGGATTATGTGCTTGAAAAGCAGGGGTGGAGCCGGCAATTCGTGAGCCGGAAACCCGCCGGGCCCGGCACTATCTCCTACACCGATCTTGACGCTGACATCCTGAAAAAAACGCGCCTGATTGTGAATGCCACGCCCCTTGGAATGTATCCCGCAATTGATACGGCGCCGCCTCTGCCGTGGGAGCTTATCGGATCCGCGCACTTTTTGTTCGATCTGGTTTACAATCCGGAAGTTACCCGGTTTATGAAGGAAGGAGAGAGGCGTGGCGCACGCGTAATCAACGGCCTGGGTATGCTGAAACGGCAGGCCGATCTTGCATGGGAAATCTGGCATACGAAAAATACCCTGTCCGGATAAACGGAATATCCGTATATTTGATTCAGTAAATTTTCCTGTTTTCACCTTTCTAAGATTTCCCTGTTTCCTATGGAAAAAGCATTGCCTCCCGTTCCCGAAAAAAGCCGCCTGAAGTTGTCGGAACCCGAAACCGGCCTTGTCAGAATTCACATTCCGAAAGAGGGCTTTTCGTTCAAAGGAAGTGTTATTTTGCTGGTTATTGTTTTCTGGATGGTGATGATTCTGCTCTGGACCATTATGCTGGCCGATTTCGGCCCTGCCTGGATGCTGCTCTCCCTGCCATTCTGGGCGCTCAGCATTCTTGCATTGCGCATTTCATCGAAGGAGATATTCGCCTGGCAAACCATCGATATTGACAAAAAGACGGTAACCATCCGGAAAAGACAGGGGAGGCAAACTGCATCCGCAGAGCTGAAAATCAAAGAGATATCGGCGGTCTCTTTTGTCGAGGGAACCTATAAAACCCTGGCCGGGCTGAGCCGCAAGGGCGTCTATCCGGCCTTAATCTGTAAAGGAGAGGCGTTTGGAATCGGGGAGCGCTGTCGTACAGATGAGAAAAACTGGCTTCTGAATGTGCTGAAGCAACTTGTTTAACCCAAAAATCTGCAAGTATGTGTGCATTGAAGATTTTGCCTGTCGAAAAAATAAGGGAGGCCGATGCCTATACCATAAAATATGAACCAATTAGCTCTGCCATGCTGATGGAAAGGGCTGCAACGGCTTGCTTTTACCGTATTCTGAAAATCGCCGGCAAGGAAGATGCGATTAAGATTGTTTGCGGAATGGGCAACAACGGAGGCGATGGACTGGTGATTGCCCGCCTGCTGCACGGTGCCGGCTACGATGCCGAGGTGGTCGTTCTTCGCCATACCGACAAGCCCACCGACGATTTCAGCCTGAATTTCCGGCTGCTTGCCGATCTCCCGGGACTGGTCATTACCGAGGTGTTTGAAGATGGCGAACTGCCCGGTTTTGAAGATGCGGACATCATCATCGATGCCATTTTCGGGTCGGGGCTGAGCCGCCCGGTTGAAGGTTTTATGGCTGATGTCATTGACCGGATCAACAGCAGTGAAGCTTTCGTCATTGCCATCGACATTCCTTCCGGCCTGTTTGCCGACAAGGCGGTTGACCCGCAAAGGCATCACATCGTAAAGGCCGATTACACCATGACATTTCAGCAGCCCAAACTTGCTTTCCTGATGCCTGAGAATGAGCTCTTTTGTGGCAGATGGAAAGTGATTGACATTGGCCTGCACCCGGATTTTCTCGAAAACTGCGAATGCCACAACCTTTTTATCGAGACCGATGACTGCCGGAGCCTGTACAGAAGCCGCCGGAAATTTGCGCACAAGGGAAATTTCGGCCATGCGCTGCTGATTGCCGGGAGTACCGGAAAAACGGGTGCCGCCGTGATGGCTGCCGAAGGTTGCCTGAGGGCGGGAGCGGGGCTTCTCACCGTTCACCTGCCGCAGTCGGGGTATCACATCATGCAGACTTCGGTACACGAAGCAATGGTAAGCCTTGATCCGGGCGACGATTTCTTTACCACCCTGCCGGCTACGGATGTGTATAAAGCCATCGGCATCGGCCCGGGGCTGGGAACTGACTCACAGACGACGGCCGCCTTTAAACTGCTGATTCAGCAAACCCGCGTTCCGCTGGTGATTGATGCCGATGCGCTGAATATTCTGGCAGAGAACAAAACCTGGCTTTCATTCCTGCCGGCAGGCACCATCCTGACGCCGCATCCGGGTGAGTTTGAACGGCTTGCCGGACCGGTTGAAAACCACTTCAACCGCATTGAACTGCTGCGTGCCTTTGCCATCCGCTACCGGCTGTATGTGGTGCTTAAGGGAGCCTATACTGCAACGGCAACTCCCGAAGGCGATGTTTTCTTCAATCCCACCGGCAATCCCGGTATGGCAACCGGTGGCAGCGGCGATGTGCTTACGGGCATCATCCTCGGCCTGCTGGCGTCGGGCTATCCGCCGCGCGATGCCTCCCTTCTCGGTGTCTGGCTGCATGGCAAAGCCGGCGATCTGGCGGCACGGAAATATGGCTACGAAGCCATGCTCCCGGGCGATATGTTAAAATTGCTGGGCAAGGCGTTCAGGAAAATAAGCTCTTAAACATGAAAAACGGCCATCCTTCATTGCGAAACGATGGCCGTTAATATGGTTAATTGGTTTAAAATCTAAGAGGCTTCTTCGTTCACCAGATCTTCTTCCAGTCTTAGGTTATCAATGATAAATGCCTGCCTGTCGGGGGTGTTTCTTCCCATATAGAAGCTGAGCAGGTCGGGGATTTCGGACTGCCGGCGCAACAATACCGGATCGAGGCGCATAGAGGAACCGATGAAATTCTTAAACTCATCCGGCGAAATTTCGCCCAAACCTTTAAAGCGTGTAATTTCGGGATTGGGGCCAAGCTGTTCGATGGCGGCAACACGCTCCTCTTCGGAATAGCAGTAGATGGTTTTCTTCTTGTTCCTTACCCTGAAAAGTGGTGTCTGCAATATATAAAGGTGTCCCGCCTTTACCACTTCAGGATAGAATTGCAGGAAAAAGGTGAGCATGAGCATTCTGATGTGCATTCCGTCAACATCGGCATCGGTAGCGATTACAATGTAGTTGTAACGGAGGTTTTCCACGCCTTCTTCAATGTTCAGGGCAGCCTGCAGCAGGTTGAACTCGTCGTTTTCGTAAACCACCCGTTTGGTCAGGCCGAAGCTGTTGAGCGGTTTCCCTTTCAGGCTGAAAACCGCCTGGGTGTTCACATCGCGCGATTTGGTGATGGAACCGCTGGCCGAGTCGCCCTCGGTGATGAAAAGGGTGGTTTCGAGCCTGCGGTTATCGTTGCTGTTGTAGTGAATGCGGCAATCGCGGAGCTTTTTGTTGTGCAGGCTCACCTTTTTAACGCTTTCCCTTGCCAGTTTCTTGATGTTGGCAAAATCCTTCCGTTCTTTCTCGCTCTGCATGATGCGTTTCAGCAGCGCTTCAGCCACATCTGAATTCATGTGGAGGAAGTTGTCGAGCTGCCTTTTCATAATGTCGCCGATAAAGTTGCGGATGGTTTGTCCGTCGGGTTCCATCAGTTGCGAACCAAGCTTGGTTTTGGTCTGCGATTCGAAAACCGGCTCCTGAACCTTGATGCTGATGGCAGCAACCATGCACTGGCGGATATCGCTGGGGTCGAAATCCTTTTTGTAAAAGTCGCGGACGGTTTTCACCAGCGCCTCGCGGAACGCCGCCTGATGCGTACCTCCCTGCGTGGTGTGCTGGCCGTTAACAAATGAGTAGTATTCCTCGCCATACTGCCTGTTGCTGTGTGTAAAGGCGCACTCAAAGTCTTCTTCCTTGATGTGGATGATGGGATATACCAGCGGATTGCCGTTAACATTGCGCTGCAGCAGGTCGTGGAGGCCGTTTTTTGCCTGCATCCTGATGCCGTTGTACCAGATGGTGAGGCCGTTGTTCAGAAAAACATAGTTCCACAGCATCTGTTCGATGTACTCCGAGATGAAATGGTAATTCCCGAATAAGGCTTCGTCGGGGATAAAACTCACGATGGTGCCTGAGCGCTGGGTGCTGGGCTGCTCCTCTAAATCGTTTACAATTTCGCCCTTTTCGAACTCCACGATTTTGGTTTTGCCTTCGCGGATGCTCTGCGTAGTGAAATGGGATGAAAGGGCATTCACCGCCTTGGCACCAACGCCATTCAGCCCGACCGCCTTTTTAAATACCTTTGAATCGTATTTGGCTCCGGTGTTTATCTTTGATACACAATCAATTACCTTTCCCAAGGGGATGCCCCGGCCGTAATCCCTGATGGTAACGCGGTTTTCCTTGATGGCCACTTCAATGGTGCGGCCGTGACCCATTACAAATTCGTCAATGGCATTGTCGATAATCTCTTTAATCAGGACATAAATGCCGTCATCCTGCGATGAGCCGTCGCCCAGCTTGCCGATATACATACCGGGACGCAGGCGGATATGCTCCTTCCAGTCAAGCGTAACTACTGTGTCGTCAGAATAGTTTCCGGGAGTGCTTTGCGTAAAATCAATATCTTCCATAGGCTGCAAAGATAGTGCAAAAGGCTATATCAATCCGTGGCTGTTGAAATATTAACCGCAGATGTTGAAATGTTTTTAAGGAGAAATGAGCGGTTTCTGAAAAGCATTATCTATAAAAGAAATCAGAAGGAAAATAA
>LUZO01000130.1 GCA_001603685.1 Bacteroidales bacterium Bact_23 | reverse complement strand
GCTTAAATCGTTGTTTAACTTAATTCTGTAAAATTATGAAAATCTTTAAATCAGGAACGCTGATTGCCATGCTGATGGTAATTTTTACGCTTGGATTTGTAAATGTTGCCGATGCAGCTTTTGCCGGTAAAAAGGCACAGGTTGAGACTGAATTGTCGGCTCCGGTTGCCGCTCCGGTAACCCCTGCCCCACCCGCAGCCGATGAAATGACCGTACTGCTTGTTATTCTGGCCATTCTGCTGCCTCCGCTGGCTGTTTACCTAAAATACGAAGAAGTGGGAACACCGTTTATAGTCAATATCATTCTGACACTGCTGTTCTGGATCCCCGGTGTTATCCACGCACTTTACCATGTACTGAAATAGAATTTCTTCCTTAAATAATTACCCTGAAAACCGCCTGTAAGAGTGAATCTGACGGGCGGTTTTCGTTTTAAGCATTTATCCGGCTTTTAAAACCCTGGATTGAACCAGAGTCTGTTATTTTCTCTGCTTTTCAAAAACTCCCATTCCAAAAAGCGCAAAATCATACTTAACCGGGTCTGAAGGGTCGAAGCTGCGGAGGATTCCGTCGATCTCCTCCACCGCTTTCCAGTCGTTCTGCCGCCTGCTGATCATACCCAGGTTTCGGGCGACATTGCCCACATGCAGATCGAGCGGACATGAGAGCTGCGACGGACGAATCTTTTTCCAGATACCGAAATCCACCCCTTTGCCGTCATCTCTTACCATCCAGCGGAGGAACATATTCAGCCTTTTGGCGGTACTTCCTGAGGCAGGATTGGCAATATGCTTTTCAGAGCGGCTCAGGTGAGTGGTTTCAAGAAAGATCTCGCGGAAGCGTACCAGAGCATGAAAAAGGTTTTTGTCGCCATCGGATAAACCGTAAGAAAAGGCATGCTCAAGGCCTCCGTGGTTGAGGTAGATATTTTTCAGCGATTCAATAAAGAAAAGGCAGTCGTCGCTGTTAAAGGTCCGGTGGACGAATGAGGAGATTCGCCTCAGGTCTTCCACACCGGCATTCATTACAAAGTCGAAGGGCGCGTGATCCATCAGTTGCATCAGCCGGTGGCCGTTTTTTACTATTGTGGTGCGCTGCCCCCACGCGATGGTTGCCGCCAGAAATCCCGATATCTCAATGTCTTCCCTTCGGGTAAACAGATGGGGAATGCTGATGGGATCAACGGGAATAAAACCGGGCGTATTGTACTGTGCCGCCTTTTCTTCGAGCAGCGCTTTCAGACGGGTCATTTCCATGAGGGCAAAAGTAGTGAAAATGAGGTAGGAAGTATGAGGTAAGAGGTAGGAAGTAAGAGGTAGGAAGTAAGAGGTAGGAAGTAAGAGGTAGGAAGTATGAGGTAGGAAGTAAGAGGTAAGAGATGAGAGATGAGAGATGAGAGATGAAAGAATCATATTCAGTAACAGAAGCAATCGGGGATTGATTGAAAAAACAGGGAGAGAAACCTCTGACTTCAGTTTTCTCCCCTTATTTCATCATTTCCATGCGGTCGGGTGTCAGCATCTGCGTTTTTGGGCTGATGTAGGGGATTCCCAGCGAGAGACCGCGCAGGATAAAGACAATGCCCAGAATTACGATAAAAACCGGAATAATCTTCACCAGCTTCGTTCTGACCGAAGCTGCCAGCATATTTCCAGCAAGCGCAATGCCCAGCATTACAGGAATTGTGCCCAGGCCAAACATCACCATAAAGAGAATGCCGGTAAGGGTATCGTTGGTGTTGATGGCTCCGGCGATGGCAACATACACCAGTCCGCAGGGCAGCAGGCCGTTGAGCAGGCCGATGAGCAGCAGATTTCTTTTGGATTGCTTTCCGAAAAGGGTGCGCAGCTTTACAATCAGTTTGCCGGCATACCGGCCGGTTAAGCGGTTGAAATCCAGTTTGCCGCGGAATATGGCAGGAAAAATTACGGAGAGAATCATCACGACGCCCATGATGATTGAAGCCCACTGCTGAAATCCTGCCATCTGCAGCCCTTTTCCCAGAAAGCCGAACAGACCGCCCATCAGGCCGTAGGTAATGGTACGGCCAATGTTGTAGTTCAGCGCGCCGAGAACCCTGTCGAAGACACTCTTTCTGCCCAAAGGCAGGGCAATGGCGATGGGGCCGCACATGCCGATGCAGTGCAGGCTGCCGATCAAACCGATGGTCAGGCCGGTATAAAGCTCTATCATCATGGCGAAATGGTTACTTTCTTTTCGTTGTAATAGGTTTTATCCCCGTATTTCCAGTCGATCTTCAGGATGTAACGGCCATCCAGCCCGTCAACGGGAAACACGAATTCCCCGTCCTCATCGGCTTTCAGATCGAAAATCCGGTCGCCGGTCTCTTTCATCCTGTTATAGACATGAAGTGTGCCACTGACACCGGCAGGGTCAATCGTTGCGGGGAAACTCAGTACAATCAGGTTGCTGTTCACCGCCACACCGATGCTGTCGTCGAAGGCTGCCCCCCTGCCCTTTTTATCAATCATCTCCTGAAAGGTGAGTCCTTTCGGATAATAGCTTTTCTCTACCAGGTGTATGTCTTCGCGCATCATCAGTACGACAAAAATGATGATCATGGCCATAAAAGAGGCCATTGCCAGCACAAGTTTAGTCCCCCAGTTCCATTTCATAAGTCAATAGTTTTTAGAATCTTATTTATCGAAGCTGTTGGGCGCGATGAAGGTGGTAGGGAATTTTTCAATCTGCTCGCCTTCACAGTAAACGCCCACCACAACCGGCGTATTGCTCGATTTGATCGAGGTGGCCGGTTTTACCAGCAGGAAGTTGGCTTCCATCACTTTGCTGCCTTCCACCACAATGGGATCGCCCATTACGATTACCTCTCCTTCGCCGCTTTCCAGCTTCAGCTCAACCGGCATATCCTTGCGGGTTTTGTTAACCAGCTGAATCTTATAGATATTCGAATAGCTGTCGGGCCCATACTCCTGAAACATGGTTCCCGGAACACGCAGAATAGTGGCTTCCACTTCGGTGCGCATCATAAAAAGCGATGACAGCAATACCAGCAACAGTACCAGAAAGCCCGAATAGGCCATGGCCCGTGCGTTAAAGATGGTTCCTTTCCCTTCGGCGATAAACTTTTCGGAGCTGTAACGGATAAGCCCGCGCGGCTTACCGGCCCTGTCCATAATGGCATCGCAGGCATCGATGCAGGCAGTGCAGTTGATGCACTCCAACTGGGTTCCGTTGCGGATATCGATGCCGGTGGGGCATACCACCACACAACTGTTGCAATCGATGCAATCGCCGCGGGGCGCTGTGTCATCCTTGGCCTTTTGCTTGCCGCGGGGTTCTCCCCTTTTATAATCGTAAGCCACAACCACCGATTTGTTATCGAGCAAAACGCCCTGTAATCTGCCGTATGGGCACACAATCAGGCAAACCTGCTCTCTGAAGTAGGAATAGATAAAATAGATAATGCCCGTGAAGAAAAGCAAGGCAGCCAGTCCGGCATAATGTTCTGAAGGCGTTCCGGTGATCACCGCCAGCATGGTATCGGTGCCGACGATGTAGGAGAAGAAGGTAAATGAAAGGGCAAAGGCAATCAGCAGGAATATGACAGTTTTGAGCGTTCTTCGCCAGATTTTGTCGAAATTCCAGGGTTGCTGCCTCAGCTTTTTCTGCTTATTGAAGTCGCCGTCGATCAGGTATTCCACCTGACGGAACAGGAATTCCATAAACAGGGTTTGCGGGCATGCCCATCCGCAGAACAACCTCCCGAAAATAACGGTAAAGAGAATGACAAAAACGATGATGGAGATGATGCCCACCACCACGAGGTGAAAATCCTGAGGCCAGAACAACTGACCAAAGAGGATGAACTTGCGTTCGAAAATATTAAACAGGATAAATGGCTCGCCTTTGAACCTGATCCAGGGAAAAACAAACATCAGCGACAGCAGGACAGCAGCAACCACCCTGCGGCGGTTGTAAAATCTGCCCTTAGGCTTTTTGGGATGTATCCACGCCCTTTTGCCTTCTTCAGTATTGGTTGAGATTCTGTCGCGAAAGGAACCGTCTCTGTTTATTTCGGTTTCGGCATTTTTATCACGCATAAGCCGCTGTTTGTAGTTTTTGTAAAACGGGCTCATCCCGGCGCCGGTTAAAACGAGAGGATGAGCCCGCTGATACTGTTTTTAAGGTTATTTCTGCTTCTGCAAAAAGCTCAGGTTATTCGTAAAGATCGCCCTGAGGCTCTTTTGGATTGGCCGGGGTTGATCCCTGCAATCTGGCCAGAATGTAGCTGGCAACTTCCAGGCGCTTCTGAGCGGAAATCTGATCTTTATACGGAATCATACCCTTTTCGATCACTCCGTTGCTGATTACATTCATGATATCCTCAAGGGTATTTCCGTGAATCCAGTACTTATCGGTCATATTCGGGCCAACCAGTCCTCCGCCGTCGGCCATATGGCAAACGGCACAGGTTTTTTCCCAGGTCTCCTTTCCTGAAGCAAGTGATGCATCGTCTTCAAGAAGAACAATTTCAAAGGTTTCAGAACCGGCAGCAGATGGCCTTTCACCGGCTTTTGCCACCTCTTTGTTATATTCGGCCAATTGATACAGGTCTTCGGATTTGAAGATAAAAAACCTGACCAGATACACAATTGCGAACAGGATGGAGAGGTAAAACAGCCACCTCAACCAGAAAGGCATTTTGTTGTCGAGTTCCCTGATGCCGTCGTACTCATGCTCCGCAAGCAGATGCTTGTTTGTCAGGGTATCGTTTTCGTAATCTTCTTCCCGATTAGGCAAAAAATCTTTTTCAGTCGTCATATCTGTTGGCGTATTACTGTTTTAATGATTCATTTTCGTTGTCGTTCAAATCGTCATCGTCTTCGAGCGGAAGGCGCCCATACTCTTCAACCTTACTTTTTTTGAGCCTGAACACATGGATTACCAGCACAATAAAGATAGAGAAAAAGAGTATGAGCCCGATCACCGGATAAATTCCGATGCCGGCAATGCTTTCCAGGGTGTTGGTTACGATTTTCATGGAGTTACTGATTCTGGCCCGTTAAATCGGTTTTATAAATATCGGTGCCAAGCCTCTGAATATAGGCAATCAGCGCTATTACCTCCCTGTCGTCGGTTACCTCGATGCCGCCATCGCGCAGGCCCTGAGCAATGGCTGCCGCCTGTTTTTTCAGCTCTTCAACCGCGATATTGTCAAATCCATCGGGATAAGGCACGCCAAGTTTCTGCATTGCTCTGATTTTTTTGGCAGTCAGGGTGGTGTTCAGTGAATTGTCGATCAGCCAGGGATAAGGCGGCATGATGGACTGGGCAACCATTTTCTGAGGATTCATAAAGTGATTGTAGTGCCATGAATCGGGTTTGTAGTTCTTTTCCGTTTTCACCCCTTCGCGGGCAAGGTCCGGCCCGGTACGCTTGGAGCCAAACTGGAACGGATGGTCGTAAACCACTTCTCCGGCTTTGGAGTAATCGCCATATCTTTCTACTTCTGAGCGGAATGGCCTTACCTGCTGGCTGTGACAGAGATAGCAGCCTTCACGCACATAAATGTCGCGGCCTTCCAGCTCAAGTGGTGTGTAGGGTTTCACCGCTGCGATGGTGGGAACATTGCTCTTCACCATAAACATCGGCACAAACTCAACGATACCGCCAATCAGAATCACTACCAGGGCGATGATGGTAAAGATAACCGGCTTGCCCTCGATGTAGCGGTGTCCCTTCTCGGGCTTCATCTGCAGTGCAGGCGCCTGGTCGTCTTCCGTCTGTTTGAATATACCTGCTTTGATGGTTTTGAACACATTTACAAACAACAGAATAACACCGGTGTAGTATAAGGTTCCGCCGAATGCCCTGAGGAAGTACATCGGGAGAATCTGAACAACGGTTTCAATGAAGTTGGGATATTTCAGGAAGCCTTCAGCGGTGAACTCTTTCCACATAAGGCTTTGTGTGAAAGCAGCAAAATAGAGCGGTACGGCAAAGAAGAGCATTCCGGTGGTGGCCAGCCAGAAGTGGGCATTGGCCATTTTTTTGCTGTATAGTTTGGTATTGAACAGCCTGGGAGTCAGCCAGTAGATCATACCGAAAGTGAGCATTCCGTTCCATCCCAGTGCGCCGATATGAACATGGGCGATGGTCCAGTCGGTAAAGTGACTGATGGCATTCACATTTTTCAGCGAAAGCAGCGGCCCTTCAAAGGTTGCCATACCATAAGCGGTAATGGCCACCACAAACATCTTCAGAACGGGGCTTTCCCTAACCTTGTCCCAGGCTCCTCTCAGGGTGAGCAGACCGTTGATCATACCTCCCCACGACGGTGCAATCAGCATCACCGAGAAGGCAACGCCAAGCGCCTGAGCCCAGTCGGGCAGCGCCGAGTAGAGCAGATGATGGGGGCCGGCCCAGATATAGAGGAAAATAAGCGACCAGAAATGGACAATCGAAAGTTTGTAGGAATAAACGGGTCTGTTGGCAGCTTTTGGCACGAAGTAGTACATCAGTCCGAGGTAAGGTGTAGTCAGGAAGAAAGCCACGGCATTGTGGCCGTACCACCATTGTACAAGCGCATCCTGAACGCCGGCATAAACCGGATAGCTTTTCAGAAACGATACGGGCAGGTTAATGGAGTTAACAATGTGAAGAACGGCAACCGTTACAAAGGTTGCAATGTAAAACCATATTGCAACATAGATGTGCTGTGTACGGCGCTTCACGGTGGTCATAATCAGGTTGATGCCGAAGATAACCCATACGATGGCGATGGCAATGTCGATAGGCCACTCCAGTTCAGCGTACTCCTTGCTTACCGTATAACCCAGCGGCAGCGTAATGGTTGCGGCGAGAATGATAAGCTGCCAGCCCCAGAAGTGAATTTTCCCGAGGGTTTCACTATACATGGGCGTTTTGAGCAGGCGTGGTGTGGAGTAATAAATACCGGTAAACATCCCGTTACCCACAAAGGCAAATACCACGGCGTTGGTGTGAAGCGGACGCAGGCGCCCGAACGACAGCCAGGAAATTCCTGAACTCATATGCGGGAATATCAGCTCGAAAGCGATGGTCAGCCCCACGAGCATACCCACAGCACCCCAAAAGATGGTTGCATAAAGAAACAGGCGGGACAGCCTGTTGTCATAAGTAAACTTTTGTAACTCCATAAAGTTATTGATTTTGGTTAGTGTTGGTTATTTCTGATATATCTGTGTTGTTTGTTTCTTCCGGTTCTTCTTCCGTTTTATCGTTCTCCTTTATTCTGTTGTCGAACAGCATACGAACCGAGGGTGAATAATCATCCTCGTACTGGCCGCTGCGAACCGCCCAGATAAAAGCCACCAGAAAGCCGCCCGCAACCACAATACCGATGATAATCAAAAAAATTACTGCTTCCATTCCGATATTGCTTTATTGCTCAATACTTTAACGACTTTTCGTTTGCTCCTCCCCCTTTTTCCTACCCTGCCCCTTTCGGGCTTCTACCGGACATCAGGGAGTCAAAGATACAAAAACATAGATATGTTAATTGCATTTTTTGACTTTTTTTTCATTGAA
>LUZO01000129.1 GCA_001603685.1 Bacteroidales bacterium Bact_23 | reverse complement strand
TTTGTGAAGATGTATATTTGTAAATTTAAGTAAATCAAATAATTAATTGAAAATGTTCATTCTTCCGGTCAGATGTTTCCTTTCAGAGCAAAGTTAATTCATTGTTTTTAGGGTGGGGAATCGGATTGTGAAGCCGTATTTTCCGGCTTAAAAACGGATTTATCCCGATGCAGAATTTCCGGAAGGCTGCTCGGTACGAATAATTTCGGATAAATCGGGGAGATAACCTGCAAAGTCCTGATCCGTTTATTATCTTTGCTGAACAGTGGTGGCACGGGCCTCCCTCCCTAATTCAAAACCTCCGGTTATGTCACAAACAGACAAGAAGCTCTATCTGCTCGACGCGATGGCGTTGATATACAGAGCCTATTATGCCCTGAACAGGAATCCGCGAATCACCTCAAAAGGGCTGAACACTTCGGCCATACTTGGTTTTGCCAATTCGCTCTACGATATTTTGAAAAACGAACAGCCCACCCACATCGGGGTCGCCTTTGATACTCAGGCTCCGACGGTGCGGCACGAAGATTTCAGCGGATACAAGGCCACCCGTGAGGCTATGCCCGAAGACATTGCCGCCGCCATCCCCTACATTATGCAGCTGATCAAAGGGTTTAACATTCCCATACTGGCGGTTGACGGGTACGAGGCTGACGACATCATCGGAACACTGTCGAAAAAGGCTGAGAAAGAGGGGTTTACCGTTTATATGGTAACGCCCGACAAGGATTTCGGGCAGCTGGTAAGCGAAAATATCTTTCAGTATAAACCGGCCCGGACCGGATCGGATGCCGAGGTGCTGGGTGTGAAGGAAGTTTGTGAAAGATTCGGGATAAAGCGCCCCGAACAGGTGATTGACATGCTTGGGATGTGGGGGGATGCGTCGGATAATATTCCGGGGATTCCCAAAGTGGGCGAGGTGACCGCCCGGGAGCTGCTGGAGAAGTTCGATACCCTGGAAAATGTGATTGCCAATGCTGACCGGATTGAGCGGGCGGCCATCCGCAACAGCGTGATTGAGCATAAGGAGCAGGCGCTGATGTCGAAGCAACTGGCTACGATAATCCTGGATGTTCCGGTTGAGTTTGACGAAGATGCCCTGAAGGTGGTTCCTCCCGATGTGGAAGCGCTGAAAACCCTCTTCGATGAACTGGAGTTCAGAACCTTTGCCAAAAGGGTGTTTGCCGGCCTGGATAAGGAAGCGGTACCCGAAACGGTGCAGGCTGCCGACCTTTTCTCGGCTGCCGGCGAAACCATTGAAACGGTATTCCGCACCCTTGATCAGACACCGCATCGCTATCATCTGGCCGATGCCCCCGACAAAAGAAAGGCACTGGTTGACGCGCTCGGGAAATCGGCGATGTTCTGCTTCGATACCGAAACCACCGGGCTGGATGCCAACAATGTGGAGCTGGTGGGCATGTCGTTTGCTTTGGCTCCGGGTGAAGCATGGTTTGTGCCGGTACCCGATCAGTATGCCGGCGCCTTGTCCATCGTAAAGGAGTTTGCGGAGGTATTTGCCAATCCCGGCATTGCCAAAACCGGCCAAAACATCAAATACGACATCTCGGTGCTGAAGTGGTACGAGATCACCGTAAACGGCCCGCTGTTCGATACCATGATTGCGCATTACCTGATTGAACCGGATATGCGGCACAACATGGATTTCCTGGCCCGCACCTATCTGAATTACGAGCCCCTGCCCATTGAGGCGCTGATTGGCAAAAAGGGGAAAGACCAGCTTTCGATGCGCTCGGTTAATATGGATAGGCTGAAGGAGTACGCCTGTGAAGATGCCGACATCACCCTGCAGTTGCGCCATGCGCTGGAGCCCCTGCTTGATGAAACGGGAACCCGTAAGCTTTTCGACGAGATAGAGATGCCGCTGGTAAAGGTGCTTGCAGCCATGGAAGCCGAAGGGGTGAAGATTGACTCGGAAAACCTGAAACAGTATTCCGAGCAGCTTGAGAAAGAGATTGCCGAAGTGGAAAAGGAGATTTTCCGCCTTGCCGGCGAGCCGTTCAATGTGGCGTCGCCGAAGCAACTGGGTGAGATCCTTTTCGACAAAATGCAGCTTTCGGACAACCCGAAGCAGACCAAAACCAGGCAATACTCCACCAGCGAAGATGTTCTGCAGAAACTGATCAACAAGCATCCCATCATTCAGCAGATACTCGACTACCGTTCGCTTACCAAGCTGAAGTCAACCTATGTGGATACGCTTCCCACGCTGGTAAATCCGCGGACGGGCAGGGTACACACCTCCTACAACCAGGCGGTGGCATCCACCGGCCGCCTCAGTTCGAACAACCCGAACCTGCAGAATATCCCCATCAGAACCGAGCGGGGAAGGGAAATCAGAAAGGCATTTGTACCCCGGAACGACAAATATGTGCTTCTTTCGGCCGACTACTCTCAGATTGAGCTTCGGCTGATTGCCCACATCAGCGGCGATACGGCCATGTGCGATGCTTTCCGCCACGGAATCGACATCCATACGGCAACTGCTGCACGGATTTACAATACCGACATCAGCGAGGTAACCAAAGAGATGCGCCGCAACGCCAAAATGGTGAATTTCGGCATCATCTACGGCATCTCCTCATTCGGATTGTCGGAGCGGCTCAACATCCCGCGAAGGGAGGCTGCCGACATCATTACCCAGTATTTCGAGCGCTTCCCCGGCATCCGGAAATATATGGACGAGATCATCGCATTTGCCCGCAGGAACGGTTATGTGGAAACCATCAAAAACCGCCGCCGCTACCTGCGCGACATCAACTCGAACAATGCCGTGGTCAGGGGTTTTGCCGAACGAAACGCCATCAACGCCCCCATTCAGGGCTCCTCGGCCGATATGATCAAGATTGCCATGATCAACATACAGAATGAGTTTGAGAGGCTGGGCCTGAGGTCGAAAATGATTATGCAGGTTCACGACGAACTGGTTTTTGATGTCCACCGCGATGAAACGCAAACGGTAAAACCGCTGATTGAGCGGCTGATGAGGTCGGCCATCGAGCTGAGCATTCCCGTTGAGGTGGAAGTCAGCACGGGAAATAACTGGCTTGAAGCGCACTAGGCAACAGCCGGAATTCAATTCTGATTTTTTCGAAAAACAACCTTTATGAGCAGATATCTCCTTGCTGCAGTTCTCGCTTTCGCATTGATAACGGTGCAGGGCCAGAGCCCCGTGGATTATGTTAACCCCCTTATCGGAACCGACCATATGGGCCACACCTATCCGGGGGCTACGGTTCCTTTCGGGATGGTGCAGCTCAGCCCCGATACCGATACGGTTTCCTACTCAACGGGAGCGGGATACAACAAGGATGTTTATGCCTATTGCGCCGGCTACCAGTATGGCGACAATACCATCTGCGGCTTCAGCCATACCCACTTTTCGGGAACGGGGCACAGCGATCTGGGCGATTTTTTGCTGATGCCCGCCACCGGGCCGCTGAAACTGAATCCCGGCACAAAGGATAACCCCGGATCGGGTTACCGCAGCCGCTTTTCGCATGAGCGTGAGTATGCTTCGCCCGGCTACTATTCGGTGATGCTCGACGATTACGGCATTCTTGCCGAACTCACCGCCACCTGCCGTACGGGGATGCACCGCTATACCTTTCAGCAGGCGGGCGATGCCCATCTTATCCTCGATATGTCGGCAGGGATTTACAACTATCCGGGCAAAAACATCTGGCAGTTTGTCAGGGTTGAGAACGATACGCTGGTGACGGGCTACCGCCAGACGCGCGGCTGGGCGCGTACCCGGACCATCTATTTTGCAATGGTTTTCTCCAGGCCGGTCGTCGCCTATGGCTGCGAAAACGGCGAGGAGGTACTTTACAAGGGCTTTTACAGGAAATTCAACGAGCGGGAAAATTTTCCCGAAATGGCGGGAAAGGAACTCAGGGCATGGTTCCGGTTCAGCAATGAAACGGAAAGGGAGCAACTGTTGGTAAAGGTGGCGTTGTCATCGGTAAGTACCGAAGGGGCGATGAAAAATCTGAGGGCCGAAGCGCCGGGGTTCAACTTCAATGAAATCAGGGCTCAGGCCGCTAAACTGTGGGAAAAAGAGCTGAGCTGCATAAAGGTTGAGGGAACCGAAAAGGTAAAGCGGAATTTCTATACCAGCCTTTACCACGCCTTTGTCTCTCCGACGGTTTATATGGATGTTGACGGCCGCTACCGGGGACTTGACCAGAACATCCACACAGCCGGAGGATTTACCAACTACACCACCTTCTCGCTCTGGGATACTTACCGGGCGCTGCATCCGCTGTTTACCATCGTGCAGCAGGAGCGCACCTCGTCGATGATAAATTCCATGCTTGCCCACCGCAGCCAGAGTGTGCACGGCATTTTGCCGGTGTGGTCGCACCATGCAAATGAGAACTGGTGCATGATCGGCTACCACTCCGTTCCGGTAATTGCCGATGCATTTTTGAAGGGAATCGGCGGATTTGATGCCGGGCAGGCGCTCGAAGCGATGCATGCCAGCGCAACCTATGCTCCGTACGACGGCATCGGCGATTACATGAAATATGGCTATGTCCCCGCAGATCTCAGTCCGAATGCCGCTTCGAAAACCCTGGAATATGCCTATGACGACTGGTGCATCGCCCGTATGGCCGAACGGTTGGGAAGCCGTGGGCTGGCCGGGATTTATGACCGGAGGGCAGGTGCGTACGCCAACATTTACGACGAATCTGCCGGCTTTATGCGGCCGCGGCTGTCGGACGGAAGCTGGCAAAAGGATTTCGATCCCCTGAAAACCGAAGGACAGGGATTTATCGAGGGGAATGCCTGGAACTATTCGCTTTATGTGCCCCATAATCCTGAATTCCTGATTGATAAGGCGGGCGGCCCCGCCTCATTTGCCGGCCATCTCGACAGGCTGTTTACGATGGAACTGGATGAGAAACACATCGAGGAGTCCGAAGACATCGACAAGCGCGGAATCATCGGTAACTATGTGCACGGCAACGAACCCAGCCACCATGTGCCCTACCTGTACAGCTATGCAGGCATGCCGTGGAAAACCCAGGAGCGGGTTCACCAGATCATGGACAATTTGTACGATCCGGCTCCCGACGGCCTGCCCGGGAACGACGATTGCGGGCAGATGTCGGCGTGGTATATCTTCAGTGCGCTGGGATTTTACCCGGTTTGCCCCGGTAACAATGAGTATGTGCTGGGAAGCCCGTCGGTAAGCGAAGCGGCGATAAGGCTTGAAAATGGCAACACCTTCACGGTAAAGGCACAGGATTTAAGCCGGAAAAACATCTATGTGAAAAAGGTGCTTCTCAACGGAAAGCTTTACAAGAAGCTGTATATCAGGCATGAAGACATTATGGCCGGCGGTGAGCTGATTTTTGTGATGGGAAGCCGGCCGGTGAAAATCAAATACCTGGAAAATGAATTGCCGGGAAAGAACCTGTAATTCCGGAAAATGGACGGATTAAAAGGGTTTAATCCGGTAGCAGCACTTAAACGGACTGACATATTAAACATATCAGAAAAAAACGGGTTTATGTTTGCCGGATAGGGGATAATTGTTAAATTTGTTACTTTAACACTCCAAACCATAAAGTTAAGAACAGAAACTTTACTGCAAGTTAATTGTTCGTGCAGTGAACTTGCTTTGTCTGAGAAAATCTAAAAATTCAAAAACCAAAAAGAATTAAAAATTACCATTATGAAACGAATTTACTATCTGCTAATCAGCTTCTTACTGATTACACCAATGCTTCAGGCTCAGAAACCTATTGCTTTTCACGACGGGTCTCAGTCAAAGGGAAATGTTGACATTCCCGGCCTGTGGGTAAGCATTCCTGAGGCAAAAGCTGAAAAAGTTATGGCAGACTGGACGAAAGCCATCGAAAAAGGCACCAAATCGAAAGCTGTTGTCAACGGAATGGATGCATCTCTTTTCGGCGCCATCATTAAAAGCATTTACGCCGATCCCATCAACATCGAGAGCCGCGTAAGAAGCGAGGATACCGTTGTCTGGCTGTTTGCCGGCGTGGAACTCCGCAGGGGCGAATTCGCCGAAAAAGGAACCAAAGAGTACGATAAACTGAAAGATTATCTGAAGGATTTTGCAAAATCCGAATATGTAAGTGTTGCTGAGGAACAGCTTGCAAAGGAGGAAGCACAGCTGAAGAGCCTGGAGAAGGAACTGTCCTCAATCCGCAAGGATAAATCGAAAATGGATAAAACAGTACAGTCATCACAAAACGCAATTGCCGCTGAGCAGGACAAGATTACCTCATACCAGAAACAGCTTGCCGTGGTTAACGAGAACATCGATAACATTTCAACCAAACTGAGCCAGGCCGAAGATGCTGAAACAAAGAAAGCATGGCAGGGGGAGCTGAAGGCAGCCCAGAAAAAGAAAAAGAGCCTGCAGAAATCGATCAACAGTTCCGAAAGCAAAATCTCAAAAACACAGGACAAGTCAAGGGATACCAGGAATAACATCGAACTGAATCTGGGCAACCAGGATCAGACAAGCATCAGGATTAACGAGCAGAAAATGGTGGTTACCAATTTGAAAAACAAGGTAAAAACCATCAAGGGTTATTAATGGCACCGGCCGGAATGGCGGCTTACGATTCCGAATGCCCTGTACGGTTTTCCGGCAGGGCGTTCTTTTTGCCGGAAACCGGAGGATGAAGCGGAAATCTGACGGTATCAGACATAGCTGCCGGTTTCAATATTTGCCTGGCCATGATTTTACCGGTGAAGATATTTAAAAAGAGCAAATTTCCGTTTTGAAGTTTCCTTCACTTATTGTACATTCGCAGCTGATAAAGTTTTAGAAAAAGAATCTTTTCCGGCTCTTTTTATTTTATTATTGAATTAAAAATCAACACAATGCGCTATAACAACGACAAACGGGTGGTAATGACCCTGGATGCAGGGGGAACCAATTTTGTATTTAACGCCGTTCAGGCAGAACAGGAAATTCTGGATCCCATCAGGATTCCTTCGGAAGGGAGCACGCTTGAAATTGTGCTGAACAAGATTATTCAGGGTTTCAGCGAAGTGAAGGCAAAACTGCAGGTAAGCCCCGTGGCCATCAGTTTCTGCTTTCCCGGGCCTGCCGAATATGAGCTCGGCATCATCGGCGATCTGGAGAACCTGCCTGCCTTCAGGGGTGGTGTGGCGCTGGGGCCAATGCTTGAAGAGAAGTTCGGCATTCCGGTGTTCATCAACAACGACGGCGACCTTTTTGCTTTCGGCGAAGCCATTTCGGGATTGCTCCCCGAAATAAACGAGCGCATCAAAAGCAGCAGCAGCCCCAAAACCTACCGGAATCTGCTGGGTGTAACCTTCGGTACCGGTTTTGGCGGAGGAATTGTCAGCCGCGGACATTTGTTTATGGGCGATAATTCAGCGCAGGGCGAAATCAACCGCCTGCGTAACAAGCTGCACACCAACGCCAGCGCCGAAGAGAATGTGAGCATCCGCGGAGTGAAGCGCATCTATTGCCGTGAGAGCAAGCTTGATTTTAACACCTGCCCCGAACCGCGCGAAATTTATGAAATCGGTATGGGGCTGCGCGAAGGCAACAAAGAGGCCGCAATCATGGCCTTCCACCGCCTGGCCGAAGTTGCCGGTGATACCATAGCCAACGCCACCTCGCTGGTCGATGGGCTGGTAGTAATCGGCGGAGGTTTGGCCGGAGCCCATCCCTTGTTTCTGCAACGCCTTGTGGATGAAATGAATACCAACTATACCACCGTGGTGGGAACCGCCCTCGACCGCATGGAAATCAGGGCGTTTAACCTGGAAAACGAAGATGACTTCAAAATATTCTACGAAGGCGATACCCGTGAAATAAAGGTGCCGTTCAGCGACAAGCGCATAAAATACGACCCGATGAAAAGAATCGGGGTGGGAATCAGCCGGCTTGGCACTTCAAAGGCTGTTTCAATCGGCGCCTATGCATTTGCCCTGTCGAAACTGGATAATGCCTGAAAAATCTGAAACGGAAAAAGATGTCCCGGTGGTTTCGCTGCCGGGATTTTTTTTCTGAATTTTCCGGTTTTCATTTTAATCAGACAGACCCATACCCGGTGTCAGCCTGATGGTTAGGGCATTTTGTGAAAATTGGAACAATAACCTTTGCAGATTGATTTTTTTTATAGGTTTACATCGTCAAAATAATGCTTTATGAGGCGCCCGTTTTTTACGAATTGGATTTACCTTTTCCTTTTTCTGGTTCTGAGTGTTTCAGGCTATGGCCAGCAGCCCTGGCGTAGCGGTGAGATGCAGGTTAAGGTTTTTGCGGAAACTCCTGAACAGTTTGGATATATCAGCGGGCTGGGGCTGAATGCCGATATTGCGGATGGTTTCCTGCGCTGCTACCTCACTCCTGATGAGCTGACTTTGGTAAAGACCTTTGGCATAAAAACTGAAACCGAAATCGGCGACCTGAATGCCTGGTCGGCATCATTCGGAACCGATGGCGTTCCGGGCGGCTATTATACCGTAGCACAGCTCAATGAGATTGCCGACAGCCTGGCCGCCAATTTCCCGGAAATATGCACGCTTCATAGCCTGGGCATTGGTTCAGGCCTCGATGTGATTTATGCCTTGAAAATCAGCGACAACTCAGCCGAAGATGAAGATGAGCCGGAGCTCCTTTTCGATGGTGGCATTCACGGCGATGAGGTTGGCGGCTCCGAGAATATGATACGATTTGCCCGCGACCTCTGCCTGCAGTACAATGTTGACCCCTACATCACCGAACTTGTCAACACCCGTGAAATCTGGATTATCTACTGCCTGAATCCGTACGGCAGGAAATATATGACACGCTACAACAACGCCGGAGTTGATGTGAACCGCGATTGCGGCTTCATGTGGAACGGGGAGGGGAACAGCCCCGCGGTATTTTCGCAGCCGGAGTCAAAAGCGCTCCGTAAGGCGCTCACCGACAACCAGATAGTAATTCATTGCAGCTACCACAGCGGCACCGAATTCATCAGCTTTCCGTGGAGTTACCGGGCAGCACCCACGCCCGACCATGCGCAGCACAACTTCCTGGCAGGCCTTTATGCAAGCACCTCAGGCTATCCGAATATCCCCTACGGTCAGGGCTATAGCGGCATGTATGCCATCAACGGAAGCACCAAGGATTTTGGCTACGGTGCAACCGGCGCAATCAGCTGGTCGGTTGAACTGTCCATGAGCAAACAGCCGCCCGCCGCTCAGATTGTACCCATTTATCTGAAAAACAAGCCCGCCATGCTCACCATGGTCGAATATGCCGGATACGGCATCAAGGGAATTGTTACCGATGCGGTAACGGGTGACCCGGTGGTAGCTACCGTTTTTGTGAATAACTTCTATCCGGTTGTGACCAATGCCTCGCGGGGCGATTTTCACAAATTCCTGATTCCCGGGAAATACAGCGTGAAAGTGGTGGCCAACGGCTATAAAACTCAGGTTATTGAGGATGTTACGGTAAATTCAAAGGAGCTGACGGAGCTTGAAATACCGCTTCAGCCAGAACCGTCGCAATATGCTGTTCGCCTGATCAGTTGCCGCATTCCCAACAACAATTATAACGATCCGGGAATTACCCATGCGGCACTCGGGCCTCCCGACAGCATTCAGTATTCCATCGGCCGTTTTGGATGGGCGGTTTTCGATATGGGAACGCCGGTAGCTGACGGGGAGGGTATTGATGTTATCGTTCATGAGAATGACCCGGGGCCCGAGGGATATCAGTTTTATGCCGGCCCAACCATGGACGGTCCGTGGAGTTTGCTGGGCATGGGCACTGGAAACACCGGTTTCGATCTGGCCGTAACTCCGTTAACCGAAGCTCGCTATTTCAAAATAACCGATGACGGCGACGGACAATCGCAGATCATAAAAGCCGGATTTGACCTGGATGCCATTGAAGGGATTGTCAGAATTCCGCCGCTTGATTCCACGGGCTGGATCAGCGGCGTGGCCTATGAGGATTCGCTCGGGCCGCTTGCCGGTGCACTTGTTTATGCCGGCGAGTGGTCGGCTTATACGGATGAAAACGGGGCGTTTGTTATAAAAGCAGACACCGGATTTGTTAAGATTTGCGCCGAAATTTCGTCATCCCTGTACATGTTCGGATGCGACACCGTTTTTGTTGCCCCGGGCGATACCACTTTCCACAACATCGAATTGAGAATCCTTGAAAAAGTAAACCTGATCAGACAAGAGGCGCTTTTCACGATTATCCCCAATCCGGCCGGAGATCAGGCTGAGATCCGGTTTGGAACACCGGTAACCGATGCCGGAATTACCCTTACCGACCTTTCAGGAAGGGTGCTGATTCAGCGGAAAACCGGCACTGCAATGAATTGCTTCCTGAATCTTAGCAGCCTGCCCCCCGGAATGTATTTGCTGAATGTTCATTTCAGTAACGGAGTCATTCAGAGCCGGAAGCTGATGGTTATCCGGTGATTCCCGACTGACAAAAAATATATCGCCAAATGCTTTTTTAATTCTGCACTAATTTACGACTATGAAAAAACAACTGCTTCTGCTTCTTTTCCTCTTTACCGGAGGATTTCTGTTTTCTCAGACGCTTGAACACACCTTTTACTTTTCTGACCCTGCCATTGAGATTGAAGGGCAGCACCAGCTGATTCGTTTCAGCAACACCCAGCTTCACGGCAGCCCGGGCGAACCGCTCCTGCCATACCGTGCCGTGAGCCTAATGGTTCCTCCCGGCCACGAAGCGACTTCGGTTGATGTGGAGTTTTTCGACGAAACTCCGTTATCAGGCACCTTTACCCTTGCACCGGCACAATATTCGCGGCCAATTTCCGAACCGGGACTGCCGGTAACCGTAGTAAACGAAGCGGTTTACCGTTCGCAGAATCCCTATCCTGCAGAGGCAAACGGAAACCTGAGTACTTACTACATGAACGGATTCGGGCTTGCCCAAACGGTTTTTACTCCGGTAAAATATATTCCGGCAACCGGTGAACTCAGCTACTACAAAAAGGCGGTTGTCAGGGTTAAGACCCGCGCAACGACCCGCGGAGCCGAGGCGCTGGCAAATCTTACCTCTTCGGCAGCTAAGATAAACAGCATAAAGCAGCATGCACAGAATCCGGAGGCTGCCGTCGCCTATCCCACGAAACGCGCCGGTGCCGCCGATTATCAGATTCTGGTCATTACCCGCGCCTCTTTCGTTACTCCCATGGAGGCGCTGAAGCAGTTATACCTCCCCCGCGGATTGAAAACCCAGATCGCCACTGTTGAAGATATCCAGTCATCGATGAGTGGGATTGACCTTCCGGAAAAGATCAGGAACTACATCATCCAGGAGTATCAGCAGCATGGCATTGAGCATGTGGTGCTTGGCGGTGATGTGGAACATGTGCCTCACCGCGGATTCTACTGCCATGTGCAGTCGTCGTCGGTGTATGAAGACAACAATATTCCGGCCGACCTCTACTATTCGGCCCTCGATGGCAACTGGAACACCAACGGCAATTCGCTGTGGGGTGAAATCGGTGAGGATGACCTGCTGCCCGAGATATCGGTAGGCCGTATGTCGTTCAGCAACTCCAGCGAGCTGGCCGCCATGATCAATAAGACCACCAGGTATCAGAATGAGCCGGTTCCGGGCGAACTCCGCAATCCGCTGATGGCAGGTGAAAACCTCTACTACAACCCCGACACCTGGGGCTCCGACTATCTGGAACTGCTTATCGGAACGCACGATGACAACGGCTATACCACCTCCGGAATCCCGGAAACACACAACATCGTACGGCTGTATGATGAAAATGCTACCTGGAGCCCGTCAACCCTGATGAACACCATCAACGCCGGCAGGAATTTCATCCACCATGTGGGGCATGCCAACGACTCGTATGTGATGAAACTCTATTCCTGGGATATCGTGAACTCCAACTTCAGCGGGGTGAACGGCATCACCCACAACTTCCCCATCATCTACACGCATGGCTGTATCTGCGGCGCTTTCGATATGAACGACTGCATTGCCGAAAAGATGGTTGGAATTGACAACTTCGCTGCCGCTTTTGTGGGAAATTCGCGTTACGGATGGTTTAACGAGGGGCAGAGTGAAGGGCCGTCGCAGCACCTGCACCGCGAGTTTGTGAATGCCCTTTTCACCGACAGCCTCCATATGATCGGAATGGCTCATTCCGCATCGAAAGCCGCCACGGCACCCTGGGTGAATGCGCCGGGGCAGTGGGAAGAGGGCGCCTTGCGCTGGTGCTTCTACGACTGCAATGTACTCGGCGATCCGGTGATGGGAATCTGGCCCGACGAACCGCTGGCAATCAACACCCAGTATCCGGCTTCACTTACCGCCGGAACCCCACAGTTTGAGATTACGGTAACTTCGGGAGGAAAGGGTGCGAAAGGCCTGACCGCCGCCCTGCTTATGAACGGAATCCTTTACGGAACCGGCACCACCAACGCTGCCGGACAGGCAATCATAGTAATTGATCCGCTGATTACTTCGCCGGGAACCGCACAACTGGTGATTTCGGGATACAGTTGCCTGCCGGTGTACTATCCCATCAGCATCCTTACCGGCAATGCTCCCTATGTTATCTACGCTTCGCATACCATCAACGACAGCCAGGGTAACAACAACGGGCAGCCCGACTACGGTGAGACATTCACCCTGAATGTTGCACTTCAGAACATCGGCCTCGATAATGCCCAGAATGTTACCGCTACCCTGAGCACTTACGATCCGTATGTTACCATCGTGGACAATTCAGCCAACTTCGGCAATATACCTGCGGGTAGCCAGTCGTTTGTGGAGGATGCCTTTACGGTAAGCCTCAGCAGTGATGTGCCTGATAATTACATCATTGAGTTTACGCTGACCGCACAGGCAGGAGACTCATGGCAGTCCATCTTCCAGATCAAGGCGCTGGCTCCCGTTATCGGAGCCGGAGAGGCTGAGGTAATTGACCAGGACAACGGCAACCCCGATCCGGGAGAGACATTTACCCTGAATATTCCGGTAAAAAATACCGGCCACAGCCTCAGTTATCCGGTTTCGGCGTCGCTGACCTGCAACAGTGGTTACATTACCATTCCTCAGAGCCTGGCAGGGCCGGTAACCGTTGCCGCGGAATCGGAAGTGGAACTTGCTTTTGAGAACATCACGGCAGCGGCAAATACACCGGTCGGAACCGAAGTAACCTTCCTGCTTACGCTTACCAAAAACACTCCGCCCGAGATTGTCGTTCAGCGCGAATACAGCTATGTGGCAGGGCAGGTGATGGAAGATTTTGAAACGGGCGACTTCAGCGCCCATCCCTGGCATCAGGGCGGAAACCTCGGCTGGGAGATTACTCAGACCAATGTTTATCAGAAGGAGTACAGCGCTCGCTCGGGACTGATCGGAAACAGCCAGAAATCGGAACTCTATGTCAATTATGAGGTAATTGCCGATGGGGAAATTTCGTTCTATCTGAAGGTTTCATCGGAATCGGGTTACGATTTTCTGCGTTTCTACATCAACAATCAGAAGGTTGGCGAATGGTCGGGCGAGCAGGACTGGATCAGGGTTTCATTCCCGGTAACCGCCGGCACTAAGGAATTCAGGTGGACTTACATCAAGGATGTGTATGTTTCGGCCGGTGATGATGCCGCATGGATCGACTACATCGTCTTCCCGCCGGTAAGTGTCGGGGTAGGAACGGATAATACGGAACTCCCCGGAACAGGTATGGCTCTGTATCCCAATCCGGCGCAGGGCAGTGTCCGTTTCAGCACCGGCAGTGCCTTCACGGGAAGCGCCACCTGGTCGTTGTGCGATCTGGCCGGAAGGGTGATCAAGTCGGGAAGCGGATTGCAGCCCGGATACGAATACGAAATCAGCCTCAGCGGCCTGAAAGCGGGAGCATATCTGCTCAGATTACAGAGCGCTCAGGGCACTCAGGTTAAAAAGCTGATCGTCAGGTAAATTATCTGATACCGGAGCCCTGAGTTGCATTGAAACAGGTGCAGTTCAGGGCTTTTTTTATTCCTCAAGCCATTTGAACCATTCCGTTTGGTCTGCAAAGGGGATGTCGTTCATCAGGCAAACATTCATGGTATGGCCGGTGCCTCCGCTACGGGGCTTTTTCAGGTCATCGTAAAAGATGCCGAAAACGACCGGCGGAATTTCGGAGGTGCCGATGACCTTTACGGTATCGCGGGCGATATAGGCCACTTTCCGGGTAAAGCGGTTGTTTTCGCCGGCGAGGTAGGAGTCGAGAAACCGTTCGCCGATCTGATGGCTTTTGGTCTGAAGTACCACTTCGGGTTCCTCCAGCAGGCTGATCTCGTCGAGCGAATAGGTTGCGTAATCCTTGTTGTTCTTTTTCCTGTGGCCGGAATAGGGGACAATCACCTGCAGCCTCGACTTATCCACCGAGGCCACCCCATCGCTGAACAGCTGGTCGGAGCCGTCGGCATTGCCGCTTCTGAAAATTACTTCTTTAGTTTTTGAGGCAAGCAGCCTCCCCAGGGCAATCAGCTTCTCCATGTCGCATCCTGCTACCTCCCGTTTGCCTTCAAGCAGGATGAAATTGCCGGGCTTGTCAATGTTTTCAATAAATTCATTCAGGGTCATTACTTCATGCGTTTTGTCAGGGAAATCCGGCCGCAAATGGCTCCTCCGGGAGCTACAATCATCTGTCAGAAAACAAATTTACTAAAATAACGGTTATTATACCATCAACTGGTTCATTTAACTTTTGTTTCCATGTGTCTGATCTCATTTGCCTATAAGGTACATCCCGAATATCCGCTGATTCTGATTGCCAACCGCGACGAATTTTACAACCGGCCCGCCCGTGAGGCCCGTTTCTGGGAAGAGGAGGGTTATCCGGAAATTCTGGCCGGGAAAGATCTGTCGGCAGGAGGAACCTGGATGGGGGTTGACAAATCGGGCAGGTGGTCGGCACTCACCAACTACCGCGACCTGAGCCGGCTCAAAAAGGATCCGCCTTCGCGCGGCGACCTGGCGCTCAACTTCCTGAAACAGGATATCAGCGGAAGGGTGTATCTGAACAAAGTAAGGGATAATGCTCAGGAATTCAACGACTTCAACCTGCTGATCAGCGACAGCCATGAGTTGCTGCACTACTCAAATGTAACGGACCGCATCACGGTACTTCAGCCGGGAATTCACGGGCTGAGCAATGCTCTGATGAACACTCCCTGGCCAAAAGTGGAGATGGTAAAAAAGGAGCTGGGTTCAGCTGTAAGCGGAAATAATCTGAATCCGTCGCACCTTTTCGAAATACTGGCCGATGAAACAAAAGCCGAAGACCGGCAATTACCCGAAACGGGCCTGCCCATTGAGCTGGAGCGGGCCGTTTCGCCGGCGTTTATCACTTCAAACGGTTATGGAACCCGATGCTCTACCCTGTTGCTGATAAACCGGCATGGAGAGATTGTTTTTACCGAGCGCGTATTTGAACCCGGTACCGGAAAAATTGCAGGTGAACGGATCTTTGAATTTCAGGCCGTTGCAGTTTGAAATCGGCTGTTCTGCATGTTCAATGTGTACTCCCCAATTTCAAAGTTATTCCGGATTAAACATCTTCATTCCTGAATCCGCCGCATTTTCCGGCTGAACCGGGTGTTTTGTGTTAAATGCTCATTTATAGGCCGGAAGCCTTATTTAAAATCATTTTAAATTATTTTAAAAATTACGATTTCCTAACAGCGTATATATTATTGTGTATTTTTGTCAGGCTAACAATTTCCTGATCTATTGGAAATTATTTAGCATGGGATGTAAATATTTTTTCCTTATTTCCAAATTTTACCAAATACACATGAAAGCAAATTTACGCAGGCTTTTTTCAGGAAGAAGCATGACTGCTGTCCTGATGACCGTTGTTTTGAGCATTTCATTTTTCAATGCCAATGCTGACGGCATTCGCTACTCTGACAGCTGGGGCCGTCAGGGTTTAAGTCTTAACCGCCAGGCTACAGATGGTCTTAGTCTGAATTTCTCGATTCGGGAATTTGATCTGGCCAGCCGCACCATCAATGGCGAGTCGATGACCGGAATTGAATTTTCCGAGTCATTTCTTCAGAATGAAGAGGGTGCACCCGACCTTCCCGGTTTCGGGCGTTACATTGCCATACCTCAGGGGGCAACAGCCGTTGTTGAAATTACCAGAATGCGCACCGAGCGTTTCACGGATGTAGAGATTGCTCCGGCACCCCGTATGCCGCTCGATAATGAAGATGGTCCGCTGCACTATGCAAAGGATCAGGAAATCTATGCAAAGGATGCTTTTTATCCCGCACAGCCTGTAAGTCTTGGCGATTTCAGCCAGATCAGGGGTGTGGATGTTGCAATTCTAGGAATCTCTCCTTTCCAGTACAATCCGGTTACCAAAGAACTGATTGTTTACCGCGATATGGAAATCAATGTTCGTTTCGAAGGTGGCAGCCGTCAGTTTGGAAATGAAAAATACCGCAGTCGCTGGTGGGATCCCATTATGGAAGATGCCATCCTGAACTTCAGCTCACTGCCGGAAATTGATTACGATGCAAGGGTTCAGAACATGAGCCGCAGCAATACCACCGGTTATGAGTACCTGATTATTGTTCCGAACGATGCCGTTTTCTACCAGTGGGCAGATTCAATCAGAAAGTTCCGTACCGAAGAAGGTATCTACACCGGTATTGTTAAGCTGTCGGATATTGGCGCAAGCGTTAATGCCAGTATGCTTAAAAACTTTGTTAACAATGCCTATAACACCTGGGATATTCCTCCGGCAGCCATTCTGCTTCTGGGAGATTACGGCCAGCCTACCCAGAATGCCAACTCAATTACCTCACCCATTTATGACAACTACTGTGTATCCGACAACATCCTTGCCGATGTTACCGGAAACCATATGCCCGATATCATTTTTGCCCGTATCACGGCACAGAATGCAGCACAGCTTGAATCGATGGTTGGCAGGGGCCTGAATTATGAGCGCCGCCCGCCCACGAATCCTTCATTCTATGCCAATCCCATTACCGCTTTGGGATGGCAGACCGAGCGCTGGTTCCAGATTTGTTCGGAAACTGTTGGAGGATTCTGGAAAAACACATTGGGTAAAGATCCGGTGCGTATCAATGCCATTTATCAGGGTAATCCCGGAAGTGTCTGGTCAACTGCACAGAATACCAATATTGTTGTTAATGTATTTGGTCCCAACGGATTGGGGTATATTCCTGAAACTCCGGCCAGCATGGGCGGATGGAGCGGCGGAACCGCCAATATGATCAACAATGCCATAAACTCAGGATCGTTTATGCTGATGCACCGCGACCATGGTCTGGAGACCGGATGGGGTGAGCCGGCATATTACAACAGCAACATCAATGCGCTGACAAATACCGACCTTACTTTTGTTTTCTCGATCAACTGCCTGACCGGAAAATACAATTATGGCAGTGAGTGTTTCACCGAGAAATTCCACCGCCACACCTTTATGGGCAAGCCGGCCGGTGCATTGGGACTGATTGCAGCTTCCGAAACTTCCTATTCGTTTGTAAACGACACTTATGTATGGGGAATGATGGACAATCTGTGGCCTAACTTTATGCCTCAATACGGATGTACCCCTGAATCAAGGGGTGTTCTGCCCGCTTTCGGAAATGCTGCCGGAAAATACTTCCTGAAACAGTCGAACTGGCCGTACAATACCGGAAACAAGGCCGTTACCTATCACCTTTTCCACCATCACGGCGATGCATTCCTCAGGGTTTGCACCGAAGTACCCCAGAACATTACAGCTACCTATGAGCCTGAAATTTACGAAAGCGTAACCACCTTCACCATTACCGCATCACCCAACTCACTGATTTGTCTCACTTCCGACGGTGTAATTCTGGGTACCGGTACTACAGGATTCATTACCACCATCGACATTACCATCCCCGAGATGACTGCCGGAGACCGCATCAAGGTTACCATTACCAAACCCAACCACAACCGCTATGAAGGCTGGGTTGATGTTGTTCCTATGATTACCTCGGCAGTTGCCGGCGAAGATGCTACCATCTGCGAAGGAATTGAACACCAGCTCGACGGACATGCCACCAACTACACCTCACTGCTGTGGGAAACCAGCGGTACAGGTACTTTTACCGATGCCACCATCCTCAACCCCATCTACACCCCCAGTGCAGAGGATGTTGAAGCAGGTGCCGTTATTCTGTCGCTTACCGCTTTAAATCCTGCTACCAGCGATTCAACCTCATTCATGACCCTTTCGTTCAGGAAGGCCCCCGTGGTATTTGCAGGTGAGGATGCCAATATCTGTGCCGGCGAAAACTTTGCCGCCATTGATGCCACCGTTGAGAACCATACTGAACTTACATGGACTTCGTCCGGAGGCGGTGAATTCGACAACCCTGAAATCATCAACCCGCGTTATGTTCCCTGTGAGCAGGATATTGAAAATGGATTTGTAACACTCACCCTTTCGGCATGGAATGACATCTGCGAACCGGTTTCACAGACCATTGACATTGTCATCAATCCTCTGCCGGTTCCCGCAATCAGCGGCGAAGAGGTTACCTGCCAGTACCAGTCGGAGCTTGTTTACAATGCTGCCGGTGAAGGTAATGAATATGTATGGGAGATTGTTGGCGGAACCATTACAGACGGCCAGAACAGCGGATCAATTACCGTTACCTGGGATGAGGCCGGAACCGGAATCCTGCAGATGATTGAAACCAACGAGTTCGGCTGCTCGCAGACCATTGACTTTGAAGTTACTGTAAATGCCGCTCCAACTCCGGCAATTGATGGCGCTGACCTTGCATGTGCCAACAGCCAGGAGGTTGTTTATACGACTGCCGCCGTTGAAGGACACGAATACACCTGGACCGTTACCGGCGGTGAGATCGTTTCCGGTGCCAGCACCAATGAAGTAGTTGTTAACTGGGGCGAAAACGGACAGGGAACCCTGAGCCTGGTTGAAACAATAACAGAAACCTCATGCTCAGCAACAACCGGTTACAATGTGATGATTACCTCGCCGGTAATTGCCCTGGTTGCCGATACCACCATTTGCATCAACCACATCATCACCCTTTCTGCAGGTGAGGGTTATGCATCGTATGCATGGTCGGGCGGACAGAATACCCACGCAATTCAGGTTTCGGGTGAGGAACTCGGACTGACCACAACTACCTACAGCGTTACCGTTACCGATGAATACAGCTGTACAGCAACCGCATCGGTTCAGGTAACCGTTGAAGCCTGCCTGGGTATCCCCGAAAACGAAACAGCAGCAGCCATCAGCATTTATCCCAACCCGAACAAGGGTGATTTTACCCTCGAGATCAAAAATGCCGATCCCGGTAAATCAACCATCAGCATCGTAAATACCGTTGGTGAGGTGATTTATGCAAACCGCGTGATGCTTAACAACCAGACCTTCAGGCAGCAGATCAGCCTGAACGCCGGAAGCGGCATCTACTTCCTGAGACTCGAAACACCCAACGGAACTGCAACTCACAAACTTGTAATCAAGTAAGTTGTGTGAATCAGACAAAGAAAAAGCCTGCTCCGAAAGCAGGCTTTTTCTTTGCCCTGAATAAAACTGAAAATTCCGTTAAGGAATAACACGCTATGTGTCAGGAATATACATTAAGCTTAACCGGAAGGCAGGAATGGTAAAAATGAGGAGGTTACAAATAGGCAAAACTGCGATAAACCTTATAAATATCGGTAACATAGCCGGATATGGTGTTTTGGCCTCCGAAACGAGCAGTAACTCCTTTTTACGGAGGCCATCATTTGCCGGCCAATATTTTCCTGTTTAAAAACCTGACTAAATCATTCAGATCAATCTGCCCGTAGCATGTCGTTGCCCGAGAAGCCTAAAATACTGATAGTTGACGATATCGAAGTCAACCTTATCCTGCTCGAAACCGTTTTGAGACGGGAGGTGGCTGATATCTACAAGGCGACAAGTGGCGAGGTTGCCCTGAAGCTGGCTGAGGAGCTTGATCTGGCGCTGGTCATCCTGGATGTCTCCATGCCGGGCATGAATGGCTACGAAGTGGCCGAACGGCTGCGTGAAGAGGGCCGGAACCGGCTTACGCCCATCATCTTCGTTTCGGCTGTGTTGTACGATCAGCAGAGCATCTCCAAAGGCTATCAGTCGGGCGCCGTTGACTATCTTACCAAGCCTTTCCAGAATGAGGTTCTGCTCAGCAAGGTGCGGGTATTTCTGAAACTGCATCAGCAGACGCGTGAACTCCAGTCAAGGACAAAAGCGCTGAACGAAAGCTTGTCCCGTTATCAGAAAGCGGAGCAGACCATCGTATTCAAATATCAGTTCGAGCGAGCCGTGTCGCTGGCTTCTGCGCGGTTTTCAGGAGTTTTCGACCCTGAAAGCTCGGTACAGTACATGCTGCTCGATCTGGAGAAGCTCAGCGGAGCTTCCTCCTCATTTTATACCGGATTCAGTTCGGAAAGGCCAATCCAATCCAATGCCGGCGGAGCAGAATCTCCCGAATCCTGCATCAATTCGCAGGAGGTAGAATCTATCCGTCAGGCGCTGATTGAAAACCGCGAAACCTGCCCGGTGATGATATGCTACGAAGGGCTGACCGGCTCGTGGCTGCGGCCCGGTGTAATACCCGGTGAGCCGGGAAGTTCGGGGATGAATGTCGCCATTCCGGTTAACCTGTCCGATGAACTGAGCGGGGCAATAATCCTGAAGGAATGTACCGAGCTGTTTCACTGGGATAAGCAGGATATCTGCGCCCTGGGCGTATTCGGTACCCTTACCGGAAATGCGCTTGAACGGGCAAAAACCAGGGCTGCACTTCAGGCCAGCGAAGCCAGATACAGAAGCTACATAGAGAATGCACCCGTTGGAATTCTGGTGACCGATGCCGCAGGCATCATCAGCGAAGCAAATCCTGCTGCGGAGCAGATATTCAGAACCGGACGAAGCAACCTTACCGGACAGGAACTGAATAATATTTTAAATCCGGAAAATATGGCCGCCGGCTTTGCCGGATCCGCGAGCCTGCTTTCGGACGAAGGCAGCCAGTCGGAATTCTTTTTCAATACCGGGCAGGGATCAAAAATCATCAGTGCCGAAAGCACCAGGCTGCCTGATCAGGGATTCCTGGTCTTCTGCACCGACATCACCACTGCCCGTGAAATGGAGAAACACCTGATCCATACCGAACGGATGGTGGGAATTGGTGAAATGGCTACCGGAATTGCCCATGAAATCAACCAGCCGCTCAACACCATCTCATTTGGAATCGACAACCTGATGCATGCCATCAACAGCGGGCAGGCGGGCAACGATTACATCAACGAAAAGGCGAGGAAGATATTCGAGGGCATCCACCGTATGCGCACCATCATCGATCATGTACGCACCTTCTCGCGTAGTAACGACGATTACATCCCGACAAGGTTCAGCGCCAACGAATCGGTGCAGAATGCACTTACACTGATCAGCGAGCAGCTGAAAAACCGCGGGATAAGCGTGGAAACGGAACTGGCAGCGGATGAAGAGGTGCAGGCAACCGGAAATACCTTTAAAATTGAACAGGTAATTCTGAATCTGCTCTCGAATGCCCGCGATGCGGTGGAAGAACGGCATCAGGCGGGTGAAATCGAATACCGGCCGGCAATCCGGATTACTTCTGGCAGGGACGGCAGCAAAATATTTGTCCTTGTCAGCGATAACGGAAACGGGATAGGAGCAGAGCACCTGAATCATATTACCACTCCTTTCTACACCACCAAGGGGCCAGGAAAAGGCACCGGACTGGGGCTTGCCATTTCGTACGGCATTATAAAAGAGCATAAGGGCAGCTTGAGTTTCAGCAGCACACCCGGAACCGGAACCACGGTAAGGCTTGAATTGCCGGGGGTAATGGCCGGAAATGAAGACAATACTTTGTAATACCAGATAATCTGACTAATCATGAGCAAGTTGAAGTTACGCGTACTTATCCTGGATGATGAAGCGGACTTTGCCGATGAGCTGAAGGAGTTTTTACAACTGCGCGATTTTGAGGTATATACGGCAAATACGCCGGGTGAGGGCTTCGAAAGCCTGCGTCGCCGCCCCTACGATCTGATGATCCTCGATATCCGGCTTCCGGGAATGAGCGGCCTCGATATCCTGCAGCAGGTCAGGAAACTGTATCCCTCCATGGAGGTAATCATGATTTCGGGCCACGGCGATATGGATACCGTGATACAGGCCATGCGCGACGGCGCCATCGATTATCTGCGCAAACCGTTCAGGCACATCGATATTCAGCTTGCCATAGAGCGTACCGAGAAATATCTGAAGCTGTACCGCCGCTATCTTGAGATGCAGGATAGGAACTCGCTCATCTCATCGGAGCTGGAACGGCTGATTGACCGCACCTTCATCGGCGAAAGCCGCCCCATTAGGCAGGTGCTGGAGCTGGCAAACACCGCCGCCCGGTACCCCTCCACCAATGTACTGATTACCGGCGAAAGCGGAACGGGGAAGGAGATTGTGGCGCGCATCATCCATTATGCCAGCGAACAGCAGAACCATCCGTTCTGTGCGGTAAACAGCAGTGCCGTTACCGATTCGCTGCTCGAAAGCGAGTTCTTCGGCCATGTGAAAGGCTCGTTTACCGGGGCCATCAGCGATAAAAAGGGATATTTCGAAGTAGCCAACGGCGGCACCCTTTTCCTGGATGAGATTGCGGATATGCCGTTTTCGCTTCAGGCGAAGCTGCTGCGCGCCATCGAGGAGAAAAAGATCAAGCGGGTGGGGGGTAATGAGGAAATTCAGGTTGATTTCAGAATTATTGCCGCCACCAACCACCATGTGCAAAGCCTGATTGAAACCAGGCAGTTCAGGCTTGACCTTTACCATCGCCTGAACACCCTTACCATTCACATTCCTCCGCTGCGTGAACGGCCCGAAGACATAGAACCGCTGCTGCGCTACTTTGTGAATTATTTTGCTTCGAAGCTGAATAAGCCCCTACCAAAAATAAATGCCCAGCTGGTCGAGTCGCTGAAGGAGTACGACTTCCCGGGCAATGTGCGCGAACTGCGCAATATGGTTGAAAGAGCGATGATCTTCTGCAACACCCAGACACTCAGCCCCGTTGATTTTCAGCTAAACGGTTCCAAAAACGGCAAGGTGGCCAGAAGCGTTGTGCTGAACCTGGATGAACAGGAGCAGAATCTGATACTGCAGGCGCTGAATGAGTGCGGTTACAACCAGGTGCTGGCTGCGAAAATACTCGGCATCTCCCGCGATTCGCTTATCAGGAGAATGAAGAAATTCAATATCCGGATTGTTAAGGAGCAGGATTAAAGGAAATCAGAAAAATATTTTAACCGACGGCTTTAACGATTGGAAATTTACAAAACAGCCTGGACTATTTTGTAAATACAATTCGTATTAAATGTTATTTAAGTCAAATGCAAATTCATAACTGATTACACCTTTATTCCTTTCATTTTTCTTCAACGCCTCTTCCAGATGGCTAATTTCAATAATTTCGTTTGTACTGGATTCCTTAAAAACATCCGCCACCTTTTCCATCGTTTCTAATTCATCTTCCGAAAATAATTCTGAGTTAAATTTCCTGTCGTTTCTTGCTTTAAATTGTTCACCGGTATATCCGTTGGGGAATTCAGTAGTGTAGATATCAATTATGCTTTTGTTGGATAAATATTCAAAAATACTTTGAAAGTTGTTGGGAACAGGTCCCATATTTATGGCTCTGTATCTGGCTCCGCTTATCGAAAAGCAACTTTGTTTGAACATTAGAAAATCGGCATAGAATAGCAATTTGTTCATTTTAGTTTTAAACGGGGCTGTTTTTTCGGAAAAGTAAACCACCATTTCGGTGAATTTCTCAAAGTCCGGCTTTCGGTATCCGGAATAAATATCGGCAACATGGCTACCCAATAAATATTCTTTGAAGTTCAGGGCAGACTGGTTACGCATTATTTCTTCCTGCAATGCCTGAGCTTTCTGAATGTATCTGGTCTTTAACTTATCGTCCAGGGTGGTGCATAACTCAACCATATTAATAAAAGACCTGGGGTCATCTGCCATTTGAATCAATTTTCCGTTGGCAATACTGGGAATTTCACCTGCTTCATACTGGCGGTAACTATTTACACCCAAACCTAAAACCTCCGACATCCTGGCTGCCGGCAATCCGTATTTCTCACGAATTTTAATAATTTCATCCGGGAATGGAATATTAAATCTGTTCCGGTATTGGTTATATACCTGATTTATATTCACTTCATCCAATGTTGTGGTGGTAAATTGCTCCCCACTATCCTCACATTTGTAATAATGAAAGACAATCTCAAATGTTTCTTTTCTGAAATCCATTGATCTGCGTTCCCTGATCAATTTCATCTCTTTACCTGTGACCGGACTTTTCATAATCAATTACTTTAAAGGATAATGCATTTTGTGCAGAGC